>JALUZX010000804.1 GCA_027011425.1 Planctomycetota bacterium | reverse complement strand
TTCCGGAGGCGGAGCGCCCCGCGGGAACTGGTCCTCCGGGAGGCCCGTGCCGCCCTTGGAAGCAGGGGGGGCGGGTGGATCCTGGAGGCCGGGGAATGCCCCTGCTACGTGGACAAGACCGGGCCTGCCCGGAAGCTCTGGGTGGAATTCCGCCGCCGGGAGCTGGAAGGGGAAGACCTGGTCCTTCCCTTGGCTTTGGTGGAAGAAAGAGGGCTCGGAGGGAGGGGGTGCCTGGTTTTCCCAGAAGACACTTCTCCGGCGGAGATTCTGGCCGGTATGAAAAAAGGTTTGGGCCTGGAGGGAAAGGCGGGATGAGGGTGACCGGGGGTTGGATGGCCTGGAGGGTGCATTGGTTCCTTTGAGCGGATGCGTCATCTCCTTCAACGAGGAGGAACACCTGGAGGAGTGCCTTCGCTCCCTGGACTTCTGCGATGAAGTGGTGGTCCTGGACTCGGGCTCCACGGACCGGACCGTGGAGATCGCCGAGAGGATGGGGGCCCGGGTGGAAGTGAACCGTCCCTTTCCGGGCCACATCGAGCAGAAGAACCTGGCCCTTTCCCTGGCCCGCAACGACTGGGTCCTCTGCCTGGATTGCGACGAGAGGGTTTCCCCCTCTTTGCGGGCGGAGATCGAGGAGAGGAGGGCGAAGGGGTTTCCCGGCGCGGCGGGCTATTCCATGCCGCGGCTCAACTGGTATCTCGGCCGCCCCATACGGCACGGGGCCTTCTGGCCGGACCGGAAGATCCGTCTCTTCGACAGGAAGAGCGGGCGCTGGGGCGGAACCAACCCCCACGACCGGGTGGAGGTGGAGGGCCCGGTGGAAAGGCTCCAGGGCGTGATCGAGCATTTTCCCTACAAGGACCTGGGGGAGCACCTGGAGACGATCCGGGACTTCACGGCAATCGCCGCCCGAGCCTTGCGGGAGGAGGGGAAGCGGGCGACCATGGCGGATATCTGGATCAGGCCGCCGGCCTTCTTCGTAAAGTCTTTCTTCCTCAAGTTGGGCTTTCTGGACGGCTGGAGAGGCATTTTGATCGCTGCTTTGGGGGCAAGGTACACCCATCTCAAGTGGAAACGCCTCGCCCGGCTCAACGCGGAGGGCGGAAAAAAATGAGCGCGGGCGGATCTTATCCAGGAAACCGGGTCCTCTTCTTCGGAAAGAGCAAGCCCCATACCTGGTGCACCGGCAACCTGGTCCATGGCCTCCGGGCTGCAGGCAAAGAGGTTCGCTGGATCAACCCTTTCCGCCTCTCCCGGTGGCTCGGGAAGGGCCAGGCCCGGGACCGGATTTTCCAGTTGACCCGGGCCTTCCGCCCGGACCTGCTCTTCGTCTTCTTCCGGGACCTTCCCTTGCCCATCCTGGAAGAGCTGGCCCCGACCATTCCCACGGTACTCTGGGTGGAGGAATACCTGGATCCCCTTCCCGAGGACGTGCGCCGCCGTGCCGCCCTGAGCGCCGTGGTGGTCCTTACCAACCTCTCCCAGGTGGATGCCTACCGGGCCGCCGGCGCCCGGAAGGTGGTCTTTTCGCTGAGCGGTTGCGGTCCCACCCACTATGACCGCCCCTTCAAGCCCCTGGAGAACCCCCCGGTGGACGTGGTCTTCATCGGTGGGCCGGGGAGCCAGGAGAGCAACGGCCAGAGGCCCCGGTTTCTGGCCCGGCTCGCCCGGGATTTCAAAGTCGAGATTATCGGGAAGAAATGGGATAATCTGGCCCGGCTGGTTCCGGGCGTCGCCATCCGCCCCGCCGTGGGGCCAAAAGGGTATTACCGGGCCTGCCGGCGTTCCGCGGTGGTGCTCGGATTGAACGAGAGAAACGATCTTCCCTTGTATTTCAGCAATCGGATCTGGTTGACCCTGGCCTGTGGAGGTTTTCATCTCACCCACTATGTGCCCCGTATCGAGGAGATCTTCCAGAAAGGGGGCCACCTGGATTGGTTCCAGGACGAGGAGGAGTGCGTAGAGATGGTGCGGGACTACCTTCAAAGAGGCGGGGACCGCAGGAGGATCGCCGGGCGGGGGAAGGAACTGGTCGTCTCCCGACACACCTACAGGCACAGGGTGGAGGAGATCCTGGAGGCGCTGGGAGCCCGGGGGGGAGCCCCGGTCTGAAAAAAAGGGGGAGGACCGAAGTGAGCGGGAGGAGAAAAAAGGCCCAGATTTCGGTGGTGATCCCGAACTGGCAGGGAGAGAAGGTTCTCTCGGAGAACCTGCCCTCGGTGATCCGCGCCGCCCAGGCCTTTCCGGGCTCCTCGGAGGTGATCGTCGTGGACGACGGTTCCACCGACGGCAGCCTGGATGTCCTGGGGCGTTTCGACGGAGCCCTCCGCCTGGTCCGCCACGAGCGGAACCTGGGGTTCGGGCGGGCCGTGATGAGCGGGGCCCGCGCGGCCCGAGGGGAGATCCTGGCCCTTCTCAACTCGGACGTCCGGGTGGAGGAAGGCTTTCTGGACCCCCTGGTGGAGCACTTCCGGGACCCGGAGACCTTCGGGGTCTCACCGGCGGCGGAAAACGAGGAAGGGAGGCTTCTTCCCCCTCACAGGATGATCCCGCGTTTCCGGCACGGCCTATTGCGGTTCAGGAAACCACGGTTCGAAAACGCTTCCCGGGCCCTGGAGGTCCAGGGCGGGCCGGCTCCGACTTTCTTCGTGTCCGGCGGGTATTGTCTTCTGCGGAGGGACAGGTTCCTGGAGCTTGGGGGATTCGATCCGCTCTTCTCCCCTTTCTATTACGAGGATACGGACCTGGGATACCAGGCCTGGCGGCGCGGATGGAAGTGTTGGTTCGATCCCAGGAGCCGTGTGGTGCACGCCGCCGGGGGGACGATCGGCCGCATTTTCCCCCAGGAGGAGGTCAAGCGGATCCGTTTCCGGAACAACCTTCTCCTGGTCTGGAAGAACACCAGGAGTCCCTACCTCCTGGTGGTGCACCACATCCTTCCCGTCCTGGCCCGGGTGACGCACCGGGCCGCCCGGGGTGATGGGAATACATGGAAGGGATTCCTGGACGCCTTGCGCCTCTTCCCCAGGGTGCGCGAGGCCCGGGCCAGGTCCGCCGTAAAGGGCGGGCTCGCCGACAGGGAGATCTTCCGGCTTGTGGGGGAGGGGACCCTCAAGCCCACTCCGGCTCCCGCGCCTTCGGTGGAGCCCATGGTCGCGGCCGGGAAGATCTCCGCCCTGGGCGCCCGCTGAGGAGAGGGCCCTTCGGACGATTTCGCGCGGGGGCGAGGGACGGCGCTTCGCGCCGTCCCGGCGGTCCTCCCGGATTTTCCTCCAGGCGGCGGGAGGATTCCGGGGGGCCCCCTGGAACTCCCGCCCGGGAACGGATGGGTCCTCAGCCGACCTCGTAGAGGAAAGCCTCCAGGATGGTTTTTGCTTTCTCCAGGATTTCCCTTTTTTTCTTTCCTTCAGGGAGAATCCAGGCCAGTTCGGTGAGGAACTCTCCTTCCCAAAGGCATGCTTGCCAGGAGAGATAGGAGGTCGACAGGTTCCAATGATGGGAAAGTTCATCCAGGAGTCTTTTGCGGACGCTTCCCAGGCGGACCTGGGCTTTCTCGAGGAGGCGCGCCGACCGGGCCGTCAAGGCCTCTTTGCGCGGGGAAGCCGGAAGGAGGCGGAGGGCGGCCCGGGCCCACATTCCGAAGTCGACCATGCCGGAGCCGAACCTCAGTAGGATGGGCTTCAAGAGAGGAAGGGGCCCGTTTTCGCTCTGTTCCACGACCCGGAGGGCTTCCTCCAAGGCCTCAGCGCCCAACTCGATCTGCTTGGAGAGAAGAGGTTCGGCGGCGGCCCTGCGTAACCTTAGATCCAGGAGAGAGGCGTAAAGGAGTCCCCGGTCTTCCGGGGTGAGGTCTCGGGCCATCATCTCCATCCGGAGGACCTCCTCGGCCAGGGACCAGGCGCCGAATTCCTCGCCGAGCCCGAGGGCCAGGCGGGCTTCCATGACGGTTCGCCGGTTTTGTCCCGGAAGGGGCGCAAGGGAAAAGAGCAGGGGAAAGAAAAAGAGTCGGAGCGCCTTTCGTTTCTTCACCATGGGCCGTCTCCCCTGTAGATGCTTTTCCTGGATTGTAAAGGGAAAAGAAAAGGGCGCCAGGCCCGCGGGGGGATCGAAAAGGAGTTCCCGTCCTGCCGGTCAAGGGCGTTTTTTCAGGCGGGCCGCCTCTTCGTAGAGGGGCAGGAGCTTTTCCAGGTGCTTCTCCCAGGTGAACTCCCGGAGGGCCAGGTCCAATCCCGCCCGGGCGGCTTTCTCCCGGAAGGAGGGTTCCAGGAGGGCCCGGGCGGCCCGGTTCCAGGAGGCCGGGTCTCCCGGGTTTTCCACCAGGAGGATCTTCGCCTCCCCTTCGAGGACTTCGGCCGTCCCGGCGGCGGCGGAGACCGCCGCGGGAAGCCCCGAGGCCATGGCCTCCAGGGGGACGTTGGGAAAGGTGTCGAACCGGGTGGGGAAGAGAAGGGCCTCCGAGGCGGCGTAGAGGTTTTCCACGTCCCGCCGGGGGCCCAGCCACCGGACCCTCTCCTTCAGCCCCAGCCCGGCGGCCAGCGATTTGTAGAAGCCGAGCCTTCGCTCCCGGCCCGCCACGAGCAGGCGCCAGTCCCCGCCCAGGCCCGCGAGCCCCGCAAGGAGGAGGTCCAGGCCCTTCCGGAGGTAGTCGTTTCCAAGAAAAAGGAAGGTCGCGGGGCCTTCCTTGAGATCCAGGGCGGCCAGGGCCTCCCGCCGGAGGGCTTCCCTTCGCTTGGGGGAGAAGCGGCGGGTGTCCACGCCGTTGTGGACCACCCGGATTCGATCGGCCAGGTGGGGATAACGCCGGGCCAGGGCGTCCCGGACCAGGCCGGAGACAGCCTGGATCCTCACCAGGCCCGGGTGGGAAAAGCGGGCCCGCTCAAGGGCCAGGGTGATTCTCTGGGTGGGATCGAGAAAGAGGAAGGGCCGGCTCCAAGGGGGCTTCATGGAGGCCCGCCAGGCCAGGTAGTCCGCCTGGGGGCCCGATCCGTCCCGGTAGAGATCCTGCTCCAGGGTCCGGCCGAAGCCCACGACCAGGTCGAAGGAGGGATCCCGGGCGGCCCGGGCCTGGGCCCTGGCGAAGGAGAGGACCTTTCTCCAGTGGGGGAAGCGGGCCGTCTTCAAAAGGTGGACATGGAGTCCCGGCGGAATCCGGTCCCCCACGACCCGGGGGGTGAAGACGTGCACCTCGTGGCCCTTTTCCAGGAGGCGCCGGACCAGCACGGCCAGGTAGCCTTCGCTCCCGCCGGTGGTGCCGAACCGGGTATGATGCAGGGCGATCTTCACGGGCCGAACATTCTGACTTTTGCTCCCGGAGTCAAGGAACCTTGCGGATCGTCCACGTCAACGGCGAGAAAGGCTTTTCCGGGGGGGAGGTCCAGATGTTCCACCTCATGGAATACCTCCGGGAGCAAGGCGACGAATGCCTCCTTGTGGGGAGGGAGGGGGGAGCGGCCCTGAAAGAGGCCCGGGCCCGGGGATTCGCCGCCCACTCCCTTCC
>JALUZX010000803.1 GCA_027011425.1 Planctomycetota bacterium | reverse complement strand
ATGCGACGACCGTCCCCTTTCCTACTTCGCTCTCCAGGCCGATCTCCCCCCCCATCATCTCCACCAGCTTCCTGGAAATGGCCAGCCCAAGTCCTGCCCCCCCGTATTTCCGGGCCGAAGAGGAGTCCACCTGGGTGAAAGTCTCGAACACGGATTCCCGGTTTTCTGGGGGGATTCCGATACCCGTGTCCTCCACCAGGAAGCGAAGCACCCGGCGTCCCGCTTTCTCCCCGCCGGTCTCCACCCGGATCCGGACCTCCCCCCGCTCGGTGAACTTCACCGCGTTCTCCGCCAGGTTGACAAGGACCTGCCTGAGTCTGCCCTCGTCTCCCCGGACGAGCCGGGGAACCTCCGGAGCGGCCTCCCAGGAAAGTCCGATCCCCTTGGCTTCCGCCCGCGGCGCCAGGAGGGCGGCCGTCCCTTCCAGAACCTTGCGGAGTTCGAAATCCCTGCTTTGAAGGTCCAGCTTTCCCGCCTCAATCCTGGAGAAATCCAGGATGTCGTCCAGGATCCTCAAAAGGGACTTCCCGCTGGCCTGGATGATCTCCACGTAGCGTCTCTGTTCCTCGTCCAGGCTTGTTCCGGCCAGGAGTTCCGCAACCCCGAGCACCCCGTTCATGGGGGTCCGGATCTCGTGGCTCATGTTGGCCAGGAAGCGGCCCTTGGCCTCATTGGCCGCCTCCGCCCGGGCCGCCATCCGGTTGGCGAAGGCCGTCTGTTCCCCCAGGACGGCGTTGAGCTTGCAGGCATCCTTCCTGGCCGCCACCAGCTCGGTGACGTCCACCACGTTGAGGAGGATCCCGTCGTAATCCCCGCCCCTGTACACGGGCTGCAACCTCAACAGGACCTCGGACTCCCCCATCCTCCTCTGCATCTCCATGGGGCTCGTGCCGGGGTATTTCCGGAAGATCCCGATCCAGTCCTCGATCTTCTTCTGGACCCGGGAAGAATGGAATTCCTCGAGCCTCCTTCCGAGAATTCCGCTCCTTGGCGTGTCCACGAGCCGGCAAAAATACTCATTGACCTCTATGATCCGGTTCTCCGCGTCCGCGAAGACCACCCCTTCCTTCATGCCCGAAATCATGGCCTGCAGCTTCGCCGCCTCCCTGGCGATCTCCTCCTCCATCCTCTTTCGGTCCGAGATGTCCTCCACAACGGCCTGGAGGATCTTCTTGCCGCCCGCCTTCACGGAGGTGAGCGTGACTTCCGCGGGGAAATCCGTTCCGTCGGTTCTCTTGTGGACCCATTCGAACCGCGAGTAGCCTTCCTCCAGGGCGTGAGCGATCTTTTCCGCCGCCAGGACCATGGATTCCCCGCCCCCGGGCTGCCTGGGAGGAGAAATCTCCCCGGGGTGGCACCGGCAAAAGCTCTCCTTGTCCGGAAAGCCGAAGAGCCGGAGCGTGGCCTCGTTGCAGTCGAAGAACCCCCCGTGGTCCAGGAGCATCACCGCCGCCTTGCTGGAATCGAAGAGGGAATGGAACCTGGTCTCCCAGATTTCAGCCTTCCTCTCGGCCTCTTTCAGGGCCGTCACGTCCCGGTCCACCCCCCTGTATCCCCGAAGCCGGCCCTTCCGGTCCAGGACGGGGACCCCGTTGGTGAGAAGGCAGACCTTCTTCCCTTCCTTGGTGAGATTCCACCTCTCCAGGTCCCGGATCGGCTCCCCCGCGGCGGCCAGGGAGTCGAAAATCTTTCTCACCCTCTCCCCTTCCCCGGGAGGCATGAAGTCGAAGGGGGTCTTTCCCAGGATCTCCGGGACCCGATACCCCAGGATCTCCGCCACCTTTTCCGAACAATATGTATAGACGCCCTTCTCATCGGTCTCCCAGAGCCAATCCGCCAGGACCTGGAGGACTTCGTTCCAGGAATTCTCCGCCGGCGCCGGCCCGCGGAAAGAGGAGAAAAGCAGGTAGGCTGTGAAGAGAAGAGGAGGGAGGAGGGCAAGGAAGGCTCCCGGTCCGCGGAGAGAAGTCCGGAATTCCAGGAAAAAGAATCCCCAGGAAAGCCAAGACAAAAGAAGGGCGATCATACCCAGGGCCAAGGAATGGGGACGCCCCCCCTCCGGGCCCGAACGTTTCCCTGATTTACTCAAGGTGATGACATCTTCTCCCGGAATGCCGCAAGATCGGAGCCCAAAGGAACCGGTCAATTTATCGGAAGAGGAAGGGAATGGCCTTGACCCGGGTCCCGGAAGTCCGATCGGGTGGACGGCGGTCTTTCAGGACCGGCCCGCCCCGGGAAGGAGCCGATTGAGAGACCCGCTCCGGAAACCCTCCAGATCCAGGACGACGAAGGCGTAGCCCAGGGCCTTGAAACGCTCCACCAGGCCCTCCCTCTCGGGGCCGGAAGCGCGGGGAATGTCTTCGGGAGGCAGTTCGATCCTGGCGATCTCACCGTGGTGGCGGACCCGGTACTGGCGGAACCCTCTCTCCCTCAAGTAGGTCTCGGCCTTCTCCACCCTCTCCAGGAGTTCCTTGTCGATGGGGGTTCCGTAAGGGATCCGGGAGGCGAGACAGGCGAAGGAAGGTTTTTCCCAGGTCCGCAATCCCCTCTCTTTGGAGAAGCGGCGGATCTCTTCCTTGGTGAAACCGAATTCCGCCAACGGAGCTAATACATTCCATTCCCGGGCGGCCTCGGAGCCCGGCCTGTGATCCCCCTCGTCGTCGGCCGTCTCCCCGTAGAGAAGAGGCCAATCGGGAAGATTCCCCGCCCGGACCTGGGAGTGGATCTTGCGGAAGAGTTCGGCCTTGCAGTGGTAGCAACGGTCGGGCCCGTTGTCCCTGAATCCGGGCAGATCCAGTTCCTCCGTCTCGAGGAAGACCTGCCGTACCTCCAGGTCCCGGGCGAGGCGGAGGGACTCGCCTTTCTCCGCCCTGGGGAGGGAAGGGCTGTCGGCCGTCACGGCGAGGGTCCGCTCCCTTCCCAGGGCCTCGGCAGCGGCGGCGAGCAGCATGGTGGAGTCCACGCCGCCGCTGAAGGCCACCAGGGCCCCCGGAAGGGAGCCCAGCCGTTTCATGAGGCCGGCGACTTTTTCTTCGTATCGATCCATGACTTTCTCGGGAAGGGTCTCCAGGCGGGACCGGTTTCCCTCAAACTGGGCCAGCCTCGGCTTGACCGCAAGGGGGGAGGGCCCGGCAGTCAAAGAAGTTTCAGAGGAAGAAGGGTGGAAGTGGCCGGCAAGCCGGGCCCGCCCGGGAAAATCACCTGGCCGTAGACCGCCAGGGGACCCCCCCCGGGGTAGGAAAGGTTGAGGGAGAAGGCTCCTTTGGCGCCGGTCTTCACCGGGAAGGCCAGCATCCAGGGGTGAGGCAGGACTCCCAGGAAGAGAGGCGCCCTCTCCCCCAGGGGAAGTCCGACCTCCGGGTAGACCCCCAGGGGGGAAAGCAGGAGGATCCCGGAAGAGGAAGCGGGGCCTTTGGAAAGGTCCAGGGAAAGGTTCCCCGGAGGGACCGCGGGCCAGGGGGTGGAGGCCAGCACCGGCCTTGATGGGGTCACCTCCAGGAAGGCCGAGAAGGAGAGGAAGTCCGAGGCAGCCAGGATGAGCCTGCCCCCTCCCGGCGGCTGCCAGGGGTCCAGGGCGGCGGGACCCTTCTCGCCCGCCAGCCTGAGGCAGGTATACCCGGTCCAGGAGAAAGGAGGAGCCTGGAGCAGAAGGCGCTTCCTCTTCTTTTCCGGGTCCAACTGGAGGAGGATTCCCTTCCGGGGATCGGTGAGGTAGATCCTCCCGAACCTGTCCAGGGCCATCCCGTAGGCCCCGTCCAGGTTGTTCCAGACCACGGAGGCGTCCTTGGGGGTCAAGTAGCCGGGTCCCGCCGCGGCCCGGACCCGGGCCGCGGACCACCGGAGGACCCGGACGGCCCCCGGGGGAGTCGGGTAGGTGGAGGACTGGGTGGCGTAATAGAGGTTTCCCTTGGCGTCGAAGGCCAGGGGCCCGGAAGGCCCCTGGAGGCGGACGATTTCGTCCACCTTCCCCCGGCGGGGATCCAGGAGGTAGATCCTGTTTCCCGCGCCCGGTCCGCCCCAACCGGGGTTGGCCGAGAGATAGAGCCCTCCCCAGGGCGCCTGGGCCAGGTCGAAAGGATACTTGACCGAGGCCACGAAAACGGTCTTTCCCGAGAGGAGATCCAGGCGATATACGCCTCCTCGGGTGGATTCGGCGGCGAATACCCCCTTGGTGGTGCTCCGGACGAAAGCCCCCATCGTCCCCGCAGGAAAGGCGTGGAGCAGGACGGACTTGTTACCGTTCCACCGGAACAAGCGGTTCCCCAGGAAGAAGACCAGGTCCCCGCCCGGAAGGACGTCCATCCCCCCCGAAAAGGACCCCCCCTTCAGGGCCAGGAGGGTCCTGGAGGAAAATCCCGGCGCGGGGATCTGCGCGCGCCCGGGACCCGGGCAGGAAAGAAGGAAGGAAAGCAGGAACCAACAAAAGGGTTTCCTGGGACCCATCGTTTTCCTCCTAGCGGGAAAAAGCCCGGCGGGCGGCGCTGAAGGCGCCGGACCGGTCCCGGACGGCGAAGCCGATGGTGAAGAGGAGCCCCGGAGGCAAAGGCCCCGCCCTGAACTCCACCCGGGTCGGGGAAAGGGCCCCCGGGCGGAAGGCCCCGAGCAAGGCCGCCGCGGCGGCGGGCATCCCGTCCAGGGATGCCTCCAGGGAGGCCGGGTCCAGGTCCCGGAGCCCGTCGGGGTCGGAAAAGATCACCCGGAGACCTCCCTTCGAAAAGAGGACCTCCACCCTGGGCCCCCGGGGAAAAACGTTTCCCCGGGAATGGATGACCGCCACGGCGTCGATGTCGGCGCTTCCCCCCGGGTCGTAGATGGTCCTCCCCCGGCTGTCCCTGGCCGCTCCCGAGACGATATCGACAAGCCGCACGTAGCGGATCCCGCGCAGGTCCACTTTTCCGGACCGGACGAGTGGGTCCACCTTCAGGTCCGCCAGGTCGAAAGGATCCCCCCCGGCCCGGCAGGGATCCAGGGGATCGATCCCCGGGCGCCCGGCGGGGTCGGCGAGGACGGGCGTCATGCCGCCCAGGTTCCGGCAACATCCCATGGGAAGGGTCCCGAAAAGGCCCGGCTTCTTCCGGGGACCGTCGTAGAAACAGGGGAACCTGGCGAAATCCCTGCCGTTGGAGGACACCTCGACGAAGAAGAGTTCGGCGAATACGTCCAGGCCTTTTCCGGTGAAAAAGGGATTTTCGAAGACCAGGAAATCCGCCCCCGGGCCGTCGGTGATCTCCACGTCGAATCCCAGGGTCACCGAGCCGCCCGCACCGAGGGAGAGCACATGGGTCGAGCCGGCGTAGAAACCTGCGCCCGCGGGCGGGCCAAGGACGTTGGAGGTCTTGAAGATCCCCGGGCCCGTCCCCTTGTGGAAAGAGACCACCTTGGAGGCGTAGGGACTGGGGGTCTGGGCGAAGAGAAGCGGCGCCAGGGACAGGACGGCCGCGGGAAGAAGGAAGGATTTCACAGGACGTTCTCCTTTCGCGAGAGAAGCAACCCCGCCCCGGAAACTC
>JALUZX010000802.1 GCA_027011425.1 Planctomycetota bacterium | reverse complement strand
GCCTTTCTTCCTGGATCCCGCCCCGGCCAGGCCCCTGCCCGGCGCGCTCCTCGAGCGGGTGGCCGTGCTTACGCCAAACCGAAAAGAGGGCGCCCTCCTGGCGGGGCTGGATCCGGACTCCCCCCCGGAAAAAATCGGACGGGCCCTCCTGGAGCGGGGACCCGAGGCGGTGGCCCTCACCCTGGGCGGAGAGGGGGTCCTGCTCTTGCACCGATCGGGGGAGACCTTCGTCCCCCCCTTCCCCGTGGAGGCCAGGGACGCCACGGCCGCGGGGGACGCCTTCGCCGCGGCCCTGGCCGTGGGACGGGCCCGGGGTTTGGACTGGCCCGAGGCCTGCCGGTTCGCCGCGGCCGCCGGGGCCCTGGCGGCCACGCGGCTCGGAGCCCAGCCTTCGCTCCCGGACCTGGCCGAAGTGGAGGCCCTTTACGGGAAAGAGAAAAAGGAGGAGGAGTGATGGCGGGGAAGAAAGCCGCGGAGAAAAAGGGCGGCCGGACCTGGAGAGAGGTCCTGGACGTGCTGGAGGACCTGGCGCCCCTGGAGTGCGCCGAGGAGTGGGACCGGGTGGGACTCCTGGTGGAGCCCCGGGAGGAGGGCCGGCTGGCCAGGCTCTTTCTCGCGGTGGACTTGACCGAATCCGTGCTGGAAGAGGCCCTGGAAAAGAAGGCCGGAATGATCCTGGCCTACCACCCTCCCCTGTTCCATCCCTTGAAGAGCCTTTCCTGGCGGCGTCCCGGGGAGCGGGTGCTGATCCGGGCGGTCCAGGCGGGGATTCCGGTCTACTCCCCCCACACCGCCCTGGACGCGGCCCCCGGCGGGGTCAACGATTGGCTCGCCGGGATTCTCGGGCCTGACCGGACCTCGCCCTTGGCGCCGTGCGAGGCTCCCAGGGAGTTCAAGCTGGTCGCTTTCGTGCCCCCCGAGAAGGCCGACGACCTGCGCTCGGCTCTTGCCCGGGAGGGGGCGGGGAGGATCGGCGGCTACAGGGAGTGTTCCTTCAACCTGGAAGGAACGGGGACCTTTTTCGGAGGGGAAAATACTTCCCCCGTCGTGGGGGAGAAGGGGCGCCTGGAGAAGGTGCGGGAGGTCCGGCTGGAGATGGTCTTTTCCCCCGCCCACCTTCCCCGGATCGCCGAGGTGATGGCCCGGGTCCACCCCTACGAAGAACCTGCCTGGGACATCTATCCTTTGGAACGAAAACATATTCCGGGCGCGGGCCAGGGGAGGCTGGTGGAATGGTCCCGGCCCCTCACGCCTGGGGCCCTGGTCCGCAGGGTGAAGAAGGGGCTCGCTGTGTCCTCCCTCTCGGCGGCCTTTCCCCCCGGACTCCGGGAGGTGAAGCGGGCGGCTCTCTGCGCCGGCGCGGGGAACCAGGTCCTCCGCGGGGAGGAGCGGGCCCAGGTGGTTCTCACAGGGGAGATGAGCCACCACGACGTGCTGGCCCACCTGGCTTCCGCGCGGGGCGTGATCCTCTGCGGACATACCGAGACGGAGCGGGGGTTCCTGCCGGTCCTGGCGGGGAGGATCGGCGAGAGGCTCCCGGGGCTCCAGGTAATTGTCTCCCGCGCCGACCGTCCTCCTCTCTCCAGGGCGTGATTTTCACCCCTTTCTGGGTTCTGCGTTTCTCCTTCCTCCCGGGAAGGTTTACAATGGCTCCGTTCCCATCTCCGGAGTGAATCCATGAAAGAAAGAAAGAAACGAAGGATTCCGGCCCTCTCCGCCTTCCTCCTCTTTTTGGGCCCCGCCTTTCTTGTCCTTTCCATGGGGGGATGCAGCGTGAGCGAGGACATGGTTCTGCTTCCCAAGCCCAGGGGACTGGTTCCCCTGACCCAGTTGGAGCAGCACCTGGATTACAAGGATCCCTTCGATTCGCGGACCTCCTACGTGGTCCGTCCGGGAGGTGGAAGATGAGGTTTCTTGCAGCCCGGGCCCTCCCCGTCCTCCTCTGCCTCCTTCCGGCGGCCTGCGTCACCAACCCCGTGACGGGCCACAAGCAATTCATGCTGGTCTCCGAGGCCGAGGAACTCCGGATGGGGAACGAGGCCCTGCCTTCCATCGTCTCCAGTTACGAGCATGAATACCAGGATCCGGAACTCAAGCGCTACCTGGGGACGATCGTCCTCAGGCTCCACGCGGTCTCCCATCGGGCCAACCTGCCCGTGGATTTCAGGGTCCTGGATACGTCCCTTCCCAACGCATTCGCCATCCCGGGGCACGTGTTCGTCACGAGAGGGCTCCTTGTGCTCTTGCAGAACGAGGGGCAATTCGCCGCCGTGATGGGCCACGAGATGGGCCACGTGGCGGCCCGCCACTCCGCCGTGGGGGCCACGAGGAACATGGTGGCCGGCCTGGGAATGGGCCTTCTCGGCGAGGCCCTGGGCCGGGACCTGGCGGGAGGGGCCGTCTTGGGGTTCAAGCTCTTTTCCCTCCATTACGGGCGAAGCCAGGAATACCAGGCCGACAAGCTCGGGGCCTACTACGCCTGGCGGGCAGGGTGGGATCCCCAGTGCGCCGTGGAGGTCCAGGAGATCCTCCTGAGGCTCGGCGGGTCGGATCCGGGCCTCCTTTCGACCCTTTTTTCCACCCATCCCCCGGGAAAGGACAGGATCAGGAAACTCCGGAAGGAGATCCCGACCTTCGGGCTGACCAAGGCGGACATCCAGGGAGACGGACGGTTCGCGGCCCGCTGGAACCGCCACCTGGCCTCCCTCAAGCGCAATCATCGGATCTACCGGAAATACTACGATCCCGCCAGGAAGCTCCTTTCCCGGGGAAAGACCGGCCGGGCCCTCTCCCTGCTGGAGCAGGGGATCCGCCTGGCGCCGGGGCTCGCGCCCTTGCACAGGCTGGCGGGGGACGCCCTCACCGCCCTGAAGCGGAATTCCCAGGCGGCGAGCGCCTACAGGGCGGCGGTCCGCCTGGACCCCAAGTATGTCCAGCCCCTTTTCGGTCTCGGCCGCCTGGCCTTCCGGGAAAGGGCCTATTCCAGGGCGGAGAATTTCTTCCGCAGATGCCTGGCCAAGTTTCCCGGATACACGGCGGCCGCATACGGTCTGGGGCTCTCCCTTCACAGGCAGGGGAAGTGGAAGGCCGCGGTCCGGCCGCTGGTCCAGGCCGCCAAGGGGGGCGCGGGGGCGCCCTGCCTCGCCGTGCTCGGGGATTGCATGGACAAGCTCGGGCGCTACGACAAGGCCTTGAAGCTCTACAAGGTCGTGGCGGAATATGCCAAAAAGAAACCGGCCGCCGCCAAGGATCCGGACGTCAAGAGGGCCTTGGAGCGGATCCCGGCCCTGGAGAAGCTGGTCCCCAAGCCCAAAAAGAAACCCAAAAAGAGGTAGGGGACGCCGGAGGGACCTATTTCTCCGGGAGGATGTCCTCGAGGCGGGCCTCCAGATCCTTTTCGTAGAGGTCGAGGCCCGCCACTTTGCCGTCCGGTCCGATCAGGATGGAGAAGGGGATCTCCTTGACGGCGAAGGCCTTCACCAGGGGGCCGAGCCATCCCTTGCCGTCACAGGCCTGGATCCAGGGGAGTTTCTTCTTTTTCACGAAGGTCTCGGCCTCGGAGGCGGGTTTGTCCAGGGAGACTCCGAGGATTTCGAAACCCCTGGGATGGTATTTCTTGTAGATTTTGACCAGGGGATCCAGGTGCTTCAGGGAGGAGGGTTTCCATGTGGCCCAGAAGTAGACCAGGACGGCTTTGCCGGAAAAGGCCTTCCAGTCCCATTTCCTGCCCGCCAGGTCCGTAACCGAGATTGGGGGGGGGACCGAGCCTACCTTGAGGGCCAGGCCTTTCAACAGGGCCCGTCTCTTTCCCCCGGGGTCGGAATCCGGAAATCGCTTCAGGGCGTTCTTGTAGAGGAGGGCCAGAAGCGGCCTGTAGAGGTCGGCCGGAAAGATGAGGGCCCTTCTCTCCAGGTCGTCCACCACGTCCCACATCTCCTCTCCGTCCTCGATGTCCGCCAGGTCGTCTTTGAGGCCTTCCAGGGCGGCCTGGTCCCGGCCTGTGGCGGCGGCCAGGGCCGACGCCAGGAGGCGGGGTCTTGGTTCCCGGATGCTGGAGATGTCCAGGCCGGCCAGCATGACCCCAGCCTTTTTCTCCATGTCGAAGTTGAGAAGAATGCGGATGATGGTCATCCTTTCGTCCAGGGTGAAGCCCGACGGCCCCAGGAGTTTGAGGATCTCCCTGGCCTTCTTTCCGCGTCCCGCCCGGAGGTAGGCTCGCCCCAGTTCCCAGCGGATCTTGTTGATGGCCGGATCGGACGAATATTTGGCGTTCAGTTTTTCAAGGTCGGCGATCCACTTCTTCTGGATCAGTTTCAGTTTCTTCGAAATTTCCTTGATCTTCTTCAGGATTTCCTCGCGGGTGACGTGGCCGTGGAAGGTGAGCCTGCCGCCTTTGAGTCCCAGGTTCTTCATGGCATCCAGCCGGGACTTTCTGGCTGCTTCCAGGGCCTTCATACCCGGGCTGGAAAGGGGTTTTTTCCCTTGGGCGGGGAGGGATCTCCCCGCCGGGAGAAGGAGGAATGTCGCGAGAAGAATTCCTTGCACCGTAGTATTAATGGCGGGCCTCCTTCCGTGGCTTCGAGGTTTCCTGCGGGGGCTTTCCATGGTCCTTGACGGAAAAGAACCTCTCGATTTTTTCCCGGATGTCCCTTTGGGTCAACCCCAGGAAGAGGATGCGTCCCCTGGAATCGGCAAGAACCAGGAAGGGCACCCGGTCCACGGCAAAGGCCAGGGCCAGGGGGCTCCGCCGGCCTTTCCCGTCCCAGAGGATGGTTGCTCCCGAAGGGAGTCGGGACCGGATTTTTTCCAGGTCCCTCTTCCTCCGGTCCAGGAGAGGGGCCGCCACCAGGATCGGGGAGGCTGCGCGGGCGCGCGCCAGGGCGGCGGCTTCCTTCAAAGCCTGGAGGGAGGCCGGGTTCCTGGACTCCCAGAAAAGGAGGAGGAGAGGGCCGGAAGAGGGGACCTGGAAGGGCCTGCCTTCAAGGTCCTTTCCTTCCAGGCGCGGAAGGGGATCCCCGGGTTTGAGGCGGAGGCCCGCCAGGGAGGCTTCCAACATGGGACGTTCCGGGGCCCCAGGGAGGAGCGCAAGCCACCTCCGGTAGAGAAGGCCCCGGAGAGATCGGGCCAGGGGCTCGGGAAGTCCGGGCAGGGCCCCCTCCAGCTCCTTCACCCTGGCCCGGACCTTGTCCGGGTCCGGGTCTCCGGGACCGGGGGATAGGCCCCCCAGGAGGGAAAGGGCGGCCTCTTCCTTGCCCGGCTCCCGGGAGAGCAGGGCCGCCAGGAGGAATCGTTCCCGGAAGGAGGGCAGGTCCTTGGCTCCAAGTCCCTCCAGCAAGGGGGCGATCTGGAAGGGAGAGGCGCCTACTTCGGCCAGCCATAGGGCCGCCAGGAGGCGCTCGCCCGGGGAGAGCCCCAGGGGTTTCATGGCCCCCAGGGCCGAGGCGGCCTCTCCTTTCTTTCCCAGGCTCCGCAAGGCCCGGGCCTCCTCGAAGAGGGCCCGGTTCCGGCCGGGGGCGGCCGGGTGGGCGCGGCGC
>JALUZX010000801.1 GCA_027011425.1 Planctomycetota bacterium | reverse complement strand
GCCCTGGGGAGGGGGGAGATCACGGCGGGAAAGTTCCTCTTCTTTCCCGGCCCGCCGGGAGAGACGTCGTATCTCGATTATTCCAACCTTCTCGAGAGGCTTTGCGGTCCATTGGACTGACGTCGGCCCCTACACCCATGATGATCGGATGACCCATCCCGCCCCGGTGGGCGGCGCGAAACAGGGATCAGGATTTCTTCAGCCGGGCCAGGTTGCTCCTGGCGTCCCGCAGGGCGGAAGCGGCTTCGCTCTTGTCGGCGGGCTTGGCGTTCTTGTCTGCCAGGATCTTCCGGGCGGAAGCGATGGCCTTCAGGTAGAGCTTTCTCGCCAGCTTCAGGTTCCGGTGGAGATGGTATTGCAGGATGAGGGCGGCGTCGTTCAGGATCCTGGGGTTGTCCGGCGCCTTGGAGAGGGCCCGCAGGTAGCTCTGCCAGGCGTCCTCGTAACGGCCCGTCTCCCTGCAGAGGAAGGCGTAGTTGTTCCAGTCCATGGCCCGGCCCCTGAGGGTGGCCAGAAGGAGGGAGAGGTCCCGGGCGTCCGCCGTCCTTCCCTCGGCCACGGCCGCCGAGGCCAGGGCGTGCATCATGGCCGCCGCCGTCTCCCCCTCGGCCCCGAGACTTCCCAGCATGTCGCAGAATTCGGGTCTCCGGGTCCGGGCCAGCAGGAGAAAGGCCTTTTCCGCGTCCCCTTTCAAGCCGAGCCACCAGGAGCACCACCCCGCCCGGTAGAGGCTCCGCCATTGGCCTTCCGGATCGAGGGCGAAGGATTTCTCGTAGACTCCCCGGGCCTTCTTCCACTTCTTCTGTTTTTCCAGGTAGGTCCCGGCCCAGGCGAGCAGGTAGGCGGCGCCTTTCTTGTCTCCCGCCTTCTCCCTTGCCGCTGCGGCCTCCAGGTAGAGTTTCGTTCCCCGGGCGGGGGCGCACTTCTCATAGAGCCAGGAGTGGGGGGCCTGGGAGGAGTCCAGGGCCAGGGCCTTCCCGTAGAGGCCCAGGGCTTTCTCCATGGCCCCCTCGTAGGTGGCCAGGTCTCCCAGGCGCCGGAGGGTCTTGGCCCGGTCCGCTCTTCCCGCCAGGGCCTTTCGGTAGTGCTCTTCCGCCCGTCTCCTGAGGACCGCCGCGGCCTTGGAATCCCCAGCCCGGGCCGCCTTTCCGGCACGGAAGAAAAGGATCTCCCCGAGCAGGAATTCCGCTCCTCCGTCACCAGGATGGTCCTTCAAGACGCGGACCACCTGTTTTTCCGCCTCGTCGATCCTGCTCCGCCCGTAGAGGGCCTGGGCGAGCAACATCCCGGCGTCCCGGGAGTGGGGCATGCCTTCCAGGGCGGCCCGGGCCTCTTCCTCCACCATCTCCAGGTCTTCCAGGACCTCCTGCCCGAGCCTGGGGTCGCGGCTGGTCTTGCGGGCCCGCAGGTAGACCGCCCGTGCGACGAGAAGGTGCAGGGCCGGGTCCTTGGGACTTTCGGCGAGGGCCTCCTGGAGGAGGGCCAGAGCCTTGCTGATCTCGCCCTTCCGGATCAGGGCCTCGGCCTTTGCGACCGGCCCCGGCTCCGGGGGCTTTTCCTCCTGGGCGGCCGGCCCCTCTCCCGGGGAGGGAAGCAGGAAAAGGATCAGGAGGAAAAGGCCGGGGCGGATTTTCACTTTCCTCCACCTCCCCCGCCGCCTTCCCCTTCCGCCTTCTTCTTTGCGGCCGCCCGGATCCGGGCCAGGAGCTTCAGGTCCCTTCTCACCTCCGCCCGGTTGTTGGGAGAGAAGTGCTTCAGGCTCTCCTTGTAGGCCTTTTCCGCCCCGTCCAGGTCCTTTCTGAGAAGGGCGAGCTTGCCCAGGTTCTGCCAGGCGTCGCCTACGGCTTCGTCCAGGAACTGTTTCTTGCCCGGATCCTTCGTTCCCAGGGCTTTCATCTGGGCCGTTCCCTCCCGGACGGCCCTTTTCAGGAGCTTCTCCGCCCGGCCCAGGTCCCGCTTCAGGTGGTAGACAAGGATCAGGGCCGTGTCGTTGAGAATGCGGGGGTTGTTCGGTTCCACGGCCAGGGCCTTCTCGTAGCCCCAAAGGGAGAGTTCGAAGAGCTTTTTTGCCTCCTCCTTCTTTCCATGGCCCCAGAGAAAGGTCCCCAGGTCCCGGGCGAAGAGCCCCATGTTGTTCCCCCAGGTGGATTCATTGGGAACGTATTCCAGGGCCTTCTTGTAGATCATGACGGCCTTGAGGACATTGTCGGGCCGGTTGGTGCTCCTGAGATCGTCCGTCACGTAGAGGATCCCCCGGGCGGGAGTCTCCCCGAGGGCGTCCCGGGTGTCCTTGAGGGCCGGGTTTTCGGCCAGGGCCTTGAGAAACCATTCCGCCGCTTTTTCCGGGTCCTTTTGGGCCCGGGCCACGTATCCCAGCCCGGAAAGGGCCCGCACGATGTATTGCTGGGCAGAGGCGGCGTAGGTGGTCCGGAGCCGGGCCGCCGACCGGGAGGCCTGGATGGAAGCCAGGTAGTCTTTCCGCGCCTCCTCCCAGTTTCCCACCCTCCGCGCCTGGTCGCCGGCTTCGCAGAGAATGGCTCCTTTGTACCAGAGGAGGAGGGGATCCTTGGGGCGGGCTTTGACCAGCGGTTCCAGGACGGCTGCAGCCTCGGGGGCGACCCCGGCCCGGGCCGCGCCGAGAAGGGCCGTAAGGGTCTGGGGGTCCGCAGGGGCGGCGGCAAGCCACTGCCCGAGCGCCCGGACGGCGCCTTTCTTGTCCCCCTTCCAGAGGAGGATGTTGGCCAGGTCGGCGGCGGCCACCTGGGGGGAGGGAACGCCCGGCACGGTTCCCTTGTTCTTCGCGCCTTCGTTCAGGACCTCACCCAGGAGCTTTTGCGCCAGGGCGTCTTCTCCGGCGGGTGCCGGCGAGCCGGCGGCTTTCTTCTTGGCGTAGTCGAAGTAGAGGGCGTGCCCCGCCATGGCGGCGGCGTTGAAGTATTTTTCCGGCGGAATGCCGGAGCCCTTCTTTTCCAGGAGATCGGCGATCTTCCGGCCCGCCCGGGCGGCTCCCTCCACGGCGCCCCGCTCGAGTTCGAGGTTCACCAGGAGGACCAGGGCGTCCAGGTTGTTTCCGTCGAGCTTCAAGGCCTTCTTCAAGGTCCGGACCGCTTCGTCCAGGTTCCCCTGGATGGTGATTCCGTTGGGGCGGGTCCTTCTCTTCTCCGCCTCGGCCAGGCCCCTGTAGGCCTTGGCCAAAAGCAGGAGGGTGGGGGCGTCCCCCTTCTCGCGCGCCAGTTTTCCCAGGATGTAGGCCGCGTCGGCGTAGAGCCCCTTGGCCTCGTCCGGGGAGGCCTTGGCGGCCTTGTCCATGAGGGTCTTGGCTTTTTCCAGAGGGGACCCCTCCTGGGGCGCCGGCGAACCGGTGAAGAAGGGAAACCAGGCGGGGGTCTTCTTCTTCCCCGCCTTCTTTTCCGAGGCGGGGACGGTCTTTTCCTTCAGGCTTTCCAGGCGCCGGACCGCCCGGGCGGCGGCCCGGCGGGTGTAGGGATAGTAGGCCACGGCCTTCCTGTAGCAGGCGAGAGCCTTCCCGGGGTCTTTCTTGTATTTCTGGTAGAGGAGGCCCAGGTTCTGCCAGGCGTCTCCCACGGCCTCTTCCAGGAATTTCCTTTCGTTCTCGGTGAGGGTTCCGGCCTCTTCTTTCTTCTTGAGCGAGGCCGTGCCTAGGTAGATGGCTTTGCGGAAGAGTTTTTCGGCGTGGTCGAGTTTCTCCCCAAGGTGATAGACCAGGATGAGGGCGCAATCGTTCAGGATCCTGGGGTCCTCGGGAAAGACCTCCACGGCCTTGCTGTAGGCCCGGTAGGATTCGTGCCAGCATTTCATGGCCTCCATGGGAGGATGGCCTCCTTTCCGCCGGGAGCGCCGGGCCAGAAGGCTCCCCAGGTCGCGGAGGGCCAGGCCCAGGTTGTTGTACCACCAGCCGAGATATTGTTTCCGGTCCTTGTGCCGGGCGATCAGGTCCCGGAAGTGCTCCACGGCCAGCCGGAGGCTCTTTTCCGGGTCCAAGGGCGTAGGGATGCCTCCCGATCCGGAAGAGAGGAAACCCCGGCTTCCCCCGAGGAGGGCCTTTCCGATGGCCTGCATGGCGGTGATGTAGGAGACGCCGAAACGGTCTTTCTTGTCGAAGACCTCGGGCCAGGCCTTCCAGGCCCGGACCAGGGCTTTCCTGGCTTCCCTGAAGAGGCCTTTCTGGTAGAGGAGCCAGCCTTTCCCCACCAGGGCCATGGCGATGCTCTGGTTGGAGGAGGGGGTGAAGGCGGGCTTCAATCGGGCCGCCTCCTTCCAGGCCCGGACGGCCTGGTCGTAGGCCTCCTGGGCCGCTTCGTCCTGGGCCTTTTCCCGGAGGGATTCGGCCAGGGCCGTCCGGGCCCGCCCGAGATACCACCAGGCCACGGCATTGGAGGGGTCTTCCCGGACCATGCGGGCCAGAAAACCTACGGCCTCTTCCTGTCGTCCCAGCTGGATGAGCCGGTCCTGGAAGTACTTGTGGAGGGCCTCGTTTTCTGGGAGCCGGGCCAGGGCCCGCTGAAGGACCTGGATCTCCCGGGCTTGCAGGCCCTCCCATGCGTAGGTGTTGGCCAGGTAGATCCAGGCCTGGGCGTCGCCGGGGTCCAGGTCCAGGCTTTTCCGCAGGAATTCCAGGGCCTGTTTGCCGGCCTGGACGATGGCGGCCTTGGATGCCTTGTTGCGGACCAGCTCGGCCAGGAGTCCGTTGGCCGCCTCTCCCGCTTCCAGATAGGCCCGGGCCTTCTCCTTGGGGTTCTCCCCCAGGGCCGCCGCTTCTTCTGCCAGGGGAAGGGCCTCCTTGGGGCGGCCGTTCTTCAAGAGGATGCGGGCCAGAAGAATCCTGGGCCAGGCCTCCCGGTTTCCGAGAGAGAGGGCCTTCTCCAGGGCCTGGGCGGCCTCGAAATACCCTCCCCCCAGGCCGGCGGCTTCCTGCCTCGTGGCGATTTCGTAACAGATTTTTCCCTTCAGGGCCCAGAGCCCCGGGTCTTCCGTCCGTTTTTTCAAGGCCTGGGTCACCCGCCTCAAGGCCTCGTCCAGGCGGCCTTGATCCTGGAGGCGGAGGATGGCCGCTTCTTCCGGATCAGGCTTGGATTTCCGGGGGGAGGGAGCGGCGCAGGAAGAAAAGGGCAGAATGAGGAGGGGCAACAGGAAAAGGAATCGAACCGAGCGCATGGAGTCTCCTTGCAAGGTTTCCTGGGTTCAGCTTCCCATGGTTTCTCTCTCCCCCCGGCCGGGCGGGGCAAAGGCCGTACCGGTGGAGAGAAAGAAAAGTGGATCATAAAGCAAGGATGTCCCCCGGGACAGGCCGGGCGGAGTGAGTTTCGGTGTTCCTGTCCGGGTCACCAGATCCTATGATGGCCCCATGCGCGCGCCCCTAGGGAGGAGAATGAACGAGTGATCCCCCGGGACCCGGACCTGAGTGCAGGCGGGAAACCCGGGGGAGGCGGGCAGTCTCCTCCCGGCGAAGGGGAGGTGACGCTCCAGGCTCCTTCCGTTCTGGACACAGCCCGGGCCGAGGCCTTCCTCAAGGAGATCCGGCGGGCCCTGGGAG
>JALUZX010000800.1 GCA_027011425.1 Planctomycetota bacterium | reverse complement strand
GATGCTGGGCCTTCCCGATCCGAACGGCACCTTCGCCGAACTCATGAGGCTCTACCTGCACTTCCACTCCGACCACGAGGGCGGAAACGTGAGCGCCAACACCTGCCACACCGTGGGTTCGGCCCTTTCCGACGCCTTCTACGCCGTCTCGGCCGGCCTCAACGGCCTGGCGGGACCTCTCCACGGCCTGGCCAACCAGGAATGCCTCAAGTGGATCCTGGAGACCATGGAGAAATTCGGCGGAACCCCCACAGAGAAGCAAATCGAGGAATACGCCTTCGAGACCCTGCGCTCCGGCAAGGTCATCCCCGGTTACGGCCACGCGGTGCTCAGGGTCACCGACCCCCGCTACGCCGGTTTCCTCAGATTCGGCAAGAAGCACCTGGCCGACGACCCGGTCTTCCAGACCGTGTCCCGCGTCTACGATGTTGTGCCCAACGTGCTCAAGGCCTTCTCCGAGGAACGTGTCAAGGCCGGCAAGGCGCCCATCGCCAACCCCTGGCCCAACGTGGACGCCGGCTCGGGCTCCCTCCTCTACCATTACGGCCTGAAGGAGTTCCCCTACTACACCGTGCTCTTCAGCGTCTCCAGGGCCATGGGCATGCTGTCCCAGCTCATCTGGAACCGCGCCGTGGGCACCCCCATCACCCGCCCCAAGTCGGTCAGCATGAAGTGGATCGCCGAGAACGCCTGACCGAAAACACCGGCAAACCAAAAGAAGGCCGCCCCCCCGGGGGGCGGCCTTCTTTTCATTCCTCCGGGGGCGGATCCCCGGGCCAGGCCTCCAGGTCGGGAATCCGCCACATGAATCCCGGATCCACCCTGGGCTCGTCGTCCTCCCGCCCCTCCATGAGGGCCAACCGCCTCTCCAGGTGCTCCCCGAAGTTCCCGCCGTAGAGGAAGGTGTTCTCCTCCCCCGCCGAGAGAACCATGAACTCCACGGTCCGCCCCCGCCACAACCGTAAAAGCCGGTCCGTGTTCTCCCTCTCCCGGATCACCGCTTCCCGGACCAGGGCCCGGGCGGCCGCCTTCTTCTCTTCCTCCTCTTCCTCCAGCCAACCCCCGACCCCCGCGATCCATGCGGCCGTGTTCCGCTGGGTCTCCATCCAGCACTCCAGGGCGCGGGTCCTCTCCAGCAGGTCGGAAAAGACCCCCTCCCCAGGACCGTCCTCCAGGAAGTCCAAGGCGCGCCCGAGCCTGGGAAAGACCTCCCTATCCATCCGCTCCACCGCCTTCGCCGCCCTCTCCCGGGCGGTCAACTCGAAGAGCACGTCCCGGCCCAGGTCCACCCTGTTGGGATTGTGCGGCGTGGTGAGCATCACCTTCTCGTAGTAGGCCCTCTCCCTTTCCGGGATCGCTTCGATGTCGGGAACCAGGGGCCGGGCCCAGAGGCGGTACCAGACGAAGCCGTAGATCGCGTAGAGATGGACCGGCACGGGAAAGACGCGAAGGACATCCTCCACCCTCCGCCAGGCCTCCACCAGCCTTTCCGCTCCCCCCTCTCCGGCCCACCGCCGGGCCAGGCGGCCCAAAAAGGCGTCCCCGTCCCGCTCTCCTCCCGCCTGGAAGGCCCGCAATGCCTCCTGGGTCACCGGGTAGGGAACCAGGGATGTGGGGACGGCTCCCCCAAGAAAGCCCACCCGCTCCACCCCGGCGGCCCGAAGGTCCTCCAGCTTCTTCCAGAGAAGCCGGGGAAAGGGGATCCCCAAAAGGGGCTCCAGGTTCCCGAAGAGTCCCGCCGCGTGGAGGACGTGGAAAGAGGATCCCTTTTTCTCCAGGAGGTCGATCCTCCCCGCCTCCTCCCGGCGGAAGGAGGCGTGCCAGAGGGTGCCCCCCACGGTTTTCACGTCCTCGTATTCCGGGTGGGAGTAGGGAAGGTCCCATCCCCGGGCGAGAAGAGACGGCCCGCTCAAGTCCAGACCTTCCTCCAGTCCTTCTTCCAGGAAGGGCCGCTCCGTCTCGAAGGGTTCGATCCGGAGGATCACCCGGAAGTCCGGGTTCACCCTCCTCCCCGCGTCCCGAAGGGTCTTCATGAAGGCCAGGATATTCCCCGCCGCGGCGCGGGCGATCTCCTCGTGGCCCCGCCACTCCCGGACCAGGTAGGCCCCGCCGTTCCTTCCCGCGTAGAGGGAGGCCGTGTGCTCGAAGGCCGCCCCCGAATCGTTGGACCAGATCTCCAGGCGCCCCAGGTCGGGGACCTTTTTCATGATCGCCCTAAGCAGGGCGGCGTAATGATCCAGGACGGCCGGGTGGGCCGTGGAAAGATTGAACCTGGGCCTGAAACTCCGGAAGGGGTGGTCCACCCTGCAGCCCCGGAGGGTGGGATATTTCTGGAGAAGCGCTTCCGGAACCGACCTGGGTTCGAAGCAGAGGAGGGCCGGCGTCAGGCCGTATTTCCGCGCAAGAGAGGCGTTCTCCTCCAACCGCGCCAGGTTCGCCTCCAGGTAGGCCGCCGGGTAGGTCCCCCGGTTCAGGGGGCTCTCCGCGAACTGGTCCAGGGCCGGGCAGTAGGTGTAGAAACGGTGCAGGACCTCCCCCGGCGCCCCCCGCTCGGCGGGCTCCCCGGCCAGGCCGTTCACCTCCAGGTGCGTATACCCGGCGCGGGCCGTCTCCCGGACCAGGTCCTCCCGGCCCCATCCCCGGGCGTGCCGGTAGTATTGGCAGAGAAAGAGGTCGAAGAGGGGCCTCTGCTCTGTGAAGGCGGGGCGCAGGACGACGCCCGGGCGGAACCGCTCTTCTTCTTCTCCGAGCCACTCCTCCAGAAGGAAACGGAAAGCCCCGTAGAGGTAGCAGGGGCGGGAGGAAGAGAGGGTTCCGCCGCCGGTGGAATCCAGGCGCAACAAGGCTCCCTCCTCATCCAGGGAAGGATCCGCGGGGAGGATACGGAGGACTCCCGGCCCCGTAGGGCCTTCCCCTTCCGCCGGGGAGGCGCCGGGACAGATCGTGCGGAAGGCCTCTTCCGCTACGGTGGAAGCCACGGGGATCCCCGGCGGGAAGGCCAGGATCCGGGTCCGGGAAAACAAGTCTTTCAGCCGAGCCACGGGTGACTGTTACGACAAAAGTCCTGGACTCTCGAAAATCCTAAAAAAAATCGTGACCTTCCCCCAGCCACCGATGTTGTGAAGCCCCCGCCGGAACGAGACCGGATCGGAGATCCGGACTCGTGACGTCGGGGGGCCAGATCCGACGCAGCCGCCGAGTCCCGATCTTGACAAGACTTTTTTCGCGTCTGTCACGGTTTCCACCTTTCGGCGTTCAGGGCTGCTGGGCCTTGGGGAAGGAGAGGGGCTCCATGGAGGCGGGCCAGGGGGAGTGGTCCGACTTCAGGGGACCCGAAGAGGCGAAGAAGTCCTGGAAGGGAAGGAGGTGGGATACCTGGAAGAGAAGTCCCGCCGCGGGGGAAGGAAGTCCCCGCTCCCGGAGGGAAATCTCCCAGCGGGCCCCCCACCCCCTGCCTTTCAGGCCCGGCAAGACCTGGACCTTCCAGCCCTTTCCGGGGGAGAGGCCCTTCTTTTCCCAGCCCGTGTGAAATCTCCGGTAGCCCCGGGTCACCTGGAAGGACTGGAGCCTCTTCCCGCCGGGACCGCACAGGTGGAGAGCCAGGCGCTCGGCCAGGGAACGGCGCGCCCCTTGGGACAGGCGGGCGCTCCTGGGCTTGGATCTTTTCCTCTCCCCAAAGACCGACTGGAACCGGACCAGGAGGGTCCCTTCCCGCCGGGAGACCTGGAGCATGCCCGGGGAAAGGGCCCGGCCCCACCGGTCCACCAGGGGAACGGGAGCCAGGCCCCGCCCACCGGCCCGCCGGGGGCCCGGGCGCCTCCAGAGGGGAAGGGGACCCAGGAGCCTCTCGTTTCCGGCGAATCCGGCCAAGTGGAAATCCAGGACCAGCCGGGGCCAGGGACATCCGGCTGGGATCCTGCCTGGAGGGGGACAAAGGATCTTCCAGGGCCAGGGTTTTCCGGCCACAGCCCTTCCTCCTCCCGACAGGGCCCAGAGTCCCCGCTGTTCCCTTCCGGTCCGAAGAGAGAGGGCCATTTCCGGGAGGGATCCGAGGGTCCCGGGAAAGAGGGGGACGAAGCGGAGGACCCGGGGAAAACCAGGCCCAAGGAGGAGGGGGCCCACCCGGTCCAGGGCCGCCCGGCCCGCGCGGACCACCTTTTCCGAGCCCACCCAGTAACGGAGCCCCGAAATCCCCTTCTTCCGGTCCATCACCCAGGAGTCGATCTCTTTCCCCTTCCAGTCGATGACCTTGGCGGAAAGCCTCCCGGGATCCGCCTCGATCCAAAGATAGTGCCAGACCTTCACGGTCTTGGCGGCGAAAGGCGCCGGCCGCGCAGGGTAGAGAGACGCGCCGCCCCCGCCGGTGGTGACGCAGACCACCCCAGGAGTTCTCTTCCCGGAGATTCCCAGGACCACCGGGTAGGTCCTCATGTAGTGATGGTCATGCCCCTCCAGGACCAGGGAGACTCCCCGGGCCTCGAGAAGCGGGAGAAGGGCCCTGACCTTCGCGGCCGGTTCTCTCCCGGGGCAGGCCGTGAAGAAGGGGTGGTGCAAAAGGAGGATCTTCCAAGCCGGCGATTCCGCTGCCCGTGCCAGGTCCGCTTCCAGCCACTTCCGCTGGGGGGAGCCGGGCTCCAGGGAAACGTTGGAGTCCAGGCCGATGAAATGAACAGGGCCCACGTCGGCGGACCACCAGGCCCGCTTCTTCCCGCTCCGGGTGCAGAGGGCGAAGTAGGAAGGGCTCTCCCTCTCGTGGTTTCCCATGACCGTAAAGATGGGAACGCTGCCGGCCAGGGGCCCCAAGGGCCGGAGGTAGGAGCGTTCCCACTGGTCCCAGATCGAGCCCCTTCCCACCAGGTCGCCGGTGTTCACCACCAGGTCGGGACGGCGGGCCTTCATGAGAGCCGCCAGCGCCTCGTGCACCTTGGGGTTGCTCCGGGAATCCCCGTAGGCGGCGAAGGAGAGCTTCCCGGCTCCCGGCCCGGGAAGGGGGCGCAGGGAGTGCCACTTCGTGGCGCCTCCTTTCCAGGCGAACCTGTATGAATAAGGGCCTTTTCCCGGAAGGGCCGGAAGGGGAACCCGAAGGACCTTCCCCGAGCCTGCGGGAATCTCCTTCCACCCCCGGCCGGCCCGCCGGACCTGGAGAACCGCCGGGCCATTGGTCTTGCGGACCAGGACCGCCTCCACTCCCCTCGGCCCGCCCACCAGCAGGGGCTCGAAGAAAGAAGTGGGCCTGTCCCCTCCCTTCGCCTTCCCTCCGGGGGGAGAAGAGAGGAGCCGGGGGCCCGGGAAAAGGAGACAAAGGAGAAGAAGAAAAGAAGAGGACGGAAAAAGACCCGCCCCCGAAGGGGCGGGTCCGCTGGGTTCCACGTAGGGACGCAGAGGAATCATGCAGACCTCGAATCCCCTCCTTCTCTCCCTCCCCCACCGGTCCGCGCCGGATGCCTCCTCACTTTCTAGCCCGGCCCAGGAATTTTTTCCAAGGGGCCTCAAGGGAAATCCTCTTTCTCCTCCCTCCGGGGGGACCTTTTATTCCCCGAACCAGCCCTCCCTCCGGGGCTACATTCCCCC
>JALUZX010000799.1 GCA_027011425.1 Planctomycetota bacterium | reverse complement strand
TCTCTGGACTTTCTCCAGAAACCCCGGAGGTTTCCGTTCCTCCGGCGGCGGAGGGGGAGGAGGAACCTCGGCCCGCTTCCCGGGAGGCGGCGGGGGCGGAGGCTCCACGGGAGGCCGCTCCTGGGCGGCGGCGCAGGAAAGAAGAGTTCCCAGGACCAAACCGATCGCAAGCATTCTAGACATGGCGCAAACCTCCGTTCTCATTCGGAATCCAGGATTTCTTCGTGTCTTTCTTCTCTGCTTCCGCCTTCCTCTTCCCCGGAAGGGAGAGGGGAAGGGCCAGGCGGTCCAGTTCCCGGCGGAGCTTCTCCAGGGCCTTCAGGTGGGCGGACTTGCCCGGCAGGGAGGAGGCCAGCCGTTCCAGCCTGGAGATCCGGGCCGCCAGGAGGGCCTTTCGGGCCTCCGTTTCCAGGAGTGCGGAACGGGCCGCAACCGCCAGGGCCCGTGTTGGTTCGGGACCATTTTCCCTTCCCCCGGGGCCCCAGGCGATGGCCCCAAGCAAGAGGAGGACCGCAGCGGCCGCCAGGAGCCGCCCCCTTCTGCGGGCCCGGATCCGGGCCGCCCGGGCCCTCCCCGCTCCAAGGATCCGCTCTTTCAATACGGGAGGGGACTTCCTCGGCGCCAGTTCCCTCAACTCTTCCAGAATCTCCCTGTCATCCATGTCTCACCCGCCTCTCCAGGAGGAACTTCAATTTCTCTATGCCGTAACGGTACCTGGAGGACGCCGTGTTCGGGCTCACCCCCGCCACCTCCCCGATCTCCCGGAAGGTCATCCCTTCGAAGACCTTCAAGACCACGGCCTCCCTTTGGTCCCGGGGAAGGGAGGCCAGGGCTCCCCCCAGAATCCGGGCCTTCTCCTTGGTCTCCAGGGCTCCCGGTCCGGCCCGCCCCTCCTCGAAAAGGGGAGGATCCTCTCCGGGAAGGGGGGCGAGCCGGCCCTCCCTGGCCAGGGCGTCCAGGGCCCTGGAGCGGACGGCCCGAAAGAGCCAGGCCCGAAACGAGCCCGCTCCGCCCGGGCGGAAACGGTCCAATCCCTTGAGAAAAGAGAGGAAGGCCTCCTGGACGGCCTCCTCGGCCAGTGGCTCCGACCGGGTCAGGCCCAAGGCGAAGAAGTAGGCCCGGTCCCCGTACCTCTCAAAGAGCGCCTGGAAAGCCTCCTCCGACCCGGCCTGGAAGGCCCGGACCAGTTCCTCGTCCGGTCGGGCGCCGCCCGGGGTCTTCCTGGGACTTTCCATGTCCTTCGAACGGGGAGAGGGGCCGGTTTCGTCTATTTTTTTCGCCCCCTTTTTCTCTCTACCCCCCCGGCTGGTAGGTGTTCTTCAACCCCGGAAGGAGGGACTCGGCGATCCGGGCGGCCCGGCGGAGGACCTCGACGTCCGGGCTGGAGCAGAGGAGGTAGAGCTTCCAGAGGTTCCTGTAGGAATCCTCCAGGTCCCGGATCCGGGGGATCCTCTCCCAGAAAGTGGACAGCGGCGCCGGCGCCCCGGCGCCGGGCATACGGACGTGGATGGAGGACTCCTTGAGTTGCATCTCCCGCCTGGGGCAATAGAGGATCACCTCCGTGCGGGTCCCGGTCTCCTTCTCCAGGGCCTTTTCCACCTCCCTTTCGAAGGCCCGCCGCTCCGAACGGCGGCCGGGCTTGAAGAAGCGCTCCAGCATCTCTTCCTGGAGGTCCCGGTTGGCGTAGCGCGGGTATACGGCAGCCCGCTTGGGAAGCCTCCTCCTCCTGTAGAGCCGGGCGAACCGGGCGGCCCGCTCCACGCAGCACATCTCCAGGGCGGAGAGGAGGGATTCGTCGGTGTGCTCGAAGAGGTCCTGGATCTTCAGGGCCCCCCCGTCCAGGGCCTCCTCCACGGCCCGGGTCACCAGGGCGCCGGCGGTGATCTTTGCGTGGTGGTAGTAGACCCGCTCGGAGAAGTAATAACGGGCCTCCAGGACGCGGATAACCTCGGAGAGGGCGTCCTCCCGGAGCATCCCCCCCTTGCTCACGTCCACGAACATCCTGCCCGAGGCCCGATCCACCCGGAAAAGGGCCAGAACCCTTGGATCGTATCGAAGGAAGAGTCCCGTGAACCAGGCGTCCCGGGCCAGGTAGTCCAGGATGTCCGCGCTGATCGTATCGGAGAGAACGTCCCGCCAGGCCTGGGGAACGGACTCCTCCCCGGCGCCCAGGATGGAGAGGACCTGCTCCAGAGCGCCAGCCTCGGCCAGGACCTCCCCGGCCTCGCCCCCCTCCAGGCGGGCCCGGATCCTCTGGGGGGAATCGTGGCGTTCCAGAAGCCCCGACTGGTCTTCGATGTTATGGCCGAAAGGGATATGAGTCACGTCGTGGACCAGGGCGGCGAGCCGGATCACCCGCTCCTCCGCCGGTCCCAGGCCGGCCAGTTCGGAAGGCCGGGCCCGGGCGGCCTCGTCGATGGCCCGACAGAGCCGGTGGGCCATGTGGAGGGTCCCCAGGGAATGGTCGAACCGGGTGTGGACGGCGCCGGGGTAGACCAGGTGGGCCGTGCCGAGCTGGCGGATCCCCCGGAGCCGCTGGACCTCCCAGGTGTCCAGGAGGGCCTTCTCCTCACCCGTGAGGCGGATGTCGCCGTGCACCGGGTCCCGCACCACCACCTGCCCGGAATTCTTCATGGAAGAGATTGTAAGACTTCCGGGCCCAAAGCCCCACGTCCCGCACCCTCCGACCTGCAAGTCCGGAAAAAAAAGCGGGGGGCGCGCCCCGGGGTCCTGGGGCGGCGCCCCCCACAGGGAGCGATCCTCGATCAGGTGCGGGACTCGGTCCGCACGCTCAACCAGGCCATCCGTTCCATCCCGGTCCGGCCTTCCGGAGCTGGAAGACTCCTGAATCCCCGGCTCGCCAGGCCGAAGCCCGGACAAGAATCCCCTCCCGCGGCCCCCACGCCCCCGAGGCTTCCCAGCCCGGCGAAAAGGGCGGGAAGAAGAAGGGCGGAGAAGGCCACGGCCAGGAAACTGGAGACTCCCGGCTCGGCCACAGTATGGACCTCTTGATGATGAGGATGGACCAAGGGCCCGGCCTCGAGGGCTCCCTTGGTCAGGGGACCCGCACGAATCTTCCTCCCCATGAAGCACCTCCTTTGTCAGGTTTCCCTCTTTCCCGGGCGCCCTTCCCCTCGAAGGACTCTCTCCCGGCGTAGTCTTTTTCGGCACTTCCGGGGACAGGCTGTATTAAAATTCGACTCTAAATTGCTCTTCGTTGTCTCTATAGGAAACGAAGCGCCATAACCCGGCGGGACAAGGGCTTCCTTCGAATGAAAAGGCCCCCTTGTTCTCGAAAAGGAACAATTTCAAGAACCTTCCCCGGCCGTTCCCCCGCGGAATTTTCCCTCCAGAGGGTCCAAGGCCCGGGTGATGTCGTGTAATTCAACAACCACCTTGCGGCCCTGGGAACCAAACTTCCTCCTGAGTTCACCATCCCGGGCAAGAACCTCAAGTCCATGGGCCAGGCCTCCCCAATCCCCCGGAGCAAAGAGGAACCCGTTCCTTCCGTCCTGCACCAGTTCCGGAATCCCAGCGATCCCAGGCGCCACCACAGGAAGGCCAAAAGCCATGGCTTCCATGAGCACAACCGGCAGCCCCTCGAAAAGGCTGGAGAGGGCGAAAAGATGGGAGGATGCCATCTCCCGGAATACATCCTCCTCTTTCGCCCCTCCAGGAAGCAGGATCGTGCCTTCCATGCCAAGCCTTTTTATCCGGTTCTCAAGGGTTTTCCTGCTCGGTCCTTCCCCAAGAATCACACACTGGACATCAAGGCCGCGGGCGCGCAATTCAGCCACGGAATCGACGAGCCCGAGTTGCCCTTTTTCGGGAGAGAGACGACCAACGGAAAGAATCTTTACGGGGGGAGCCGAGGGAGGCGAAACATCCGTAGGAAAGATACCGAAATCAAGGCCGCACCGAACCAGCAGGATCTTTTCCCAATCCTCCGGTCTCGAGGCCAACATCGCCAAGGCCTTTCCGTTCCTTGACACACAAACAACGAAATCGGCAAGATTGATCTTTCCCCCAAGAAGCGGGGTTGTAGAGGAAAAAAAGTCTGCTTTCCCGTGAAGCGTAACGCTCCAAGGGATCCCGAGGTATCGCGCGGCCAGAAGCCCCACCATCCCGCCCGAATTGGAGAAGTGGGAGTGGATCCTCTCGATTCCCCGCCGCGCCGCATCTTCGGCCAGGACGATGGATTCCACGAAATAAAAAAAGCTCCACGCAGCATTCTTTATTCCGGCCAGCCTGTGCCTCAAAGCCAAGGAAAGCGCCCCCAGCCACGCCCCGGGGTTTCTGCAAAAGGCCCATAGAAGGGCCTTGAGCGCGCGAGGGATGGAGACAGGAAGAATACTCCAGGTTCGCCCGTACTCCTCAAAATCCGCCGCACCCAAGGATTCCGGATTATCGGGCCTTCGGATCGTATACGTATGGATCTCCAAGCCCCTCCTCCGCAACTCATTCACTTCCCTCCTGATGAATGTGTGCGAAGGGGAAGGATATTGACTGACCAGATAACCAATAACCTTCATTCAAACCTCAACCCGGGATAAAGGCCGCTCATTCTCCAAGACAGCAAGGAAGGGGAAAGCCGGCCTCTAAGGCCCATTATCCTCCGTGAATCCATCTCGAACCTCCTCAATTCGAGGACATCGGCGGAAGGCGCATTGTTCCCCCACAGCGTGGTCACGGAACTTGAATATCCGGCCGCCTCCACACACCTGCGGACTCTTCCGTCGTAGTCGCCGTTGGGATAGGAAAAGGAAGAAACCGGCCGGCCAAGAATCCCCTCCAGGACACGCTTCGACACCGCGACCTCTCTTTCCAGGTCATTCCCCCCGAGCTGAGTGAGAATAGGATGGGTCATAGTATGGGACCCGACCTCGTGCCCCTCCTCCACAAGCGCCCGCAGTTGTTCCTCATCCATGCCTCCATCCCAGGCGGGCCGCACTCCTCCCCCGGCGGCCTCCTCCAGGGCTAAAAGAAAGGCGTTTCTTTCCCCTACAGGCATTTTCTTGGCCGCCCATACCGCCGCGTAAGCAGGCGGCACTCCGGAGGGAACATGGATTCCATGGCCTTCCAGAAAGGCATCGAGCCTCTCCTTCCCCTCACGGGCCATTTTCTTCACTGCATAACCAATCCGGTCATGCCAGAGCAAGGGAAGGGTCCCGGGGTCCTCCGCCGTAACGAAGAAAGTGGCGGGAACCCCCTGTTTTTTCAAAACTGGAGCCGCGTAGGAAAAGTTGTCCCTACGCCCGTCATCGAAGGTGACAGCGACAATGGGCTTCCCCTTCCCCCATTCCTTCCCTGGAATCCGCAAGGCATCTTGCAAGGTCATGCACCTGAACCAGCGCCGGAGAAAGGAAAGGTGCCACTCGAATTCTTCCGGGGTTACGGCCAGCCCGGGAAAGGGGTATTCCTCCAAAAACCGACGGGGGAGGACTCTGTGGAAGGTGACGATCACGAGCCTCCCCCGGGCACGCCTGGAGGGAACGGTGATTCCCAGGCCAAACAGGACCCCCGCAGCCAAATCCCTCAAGAAAATTTTATGTTTGTTCACCAAACCAACTACTCCT
>JALUZX010000798.1 GCA_027011425.1 Planctomycetota bacterium | reverse complement strand
TCTCCCACCCCCTCCCGGGCGGAAGGAAGGACCAGGGTGAATTCGGCCCCTTTCCCCGGCGCGGAATCGAGGGTGAGGGTCCCGCCGTGCTCCTCCACGATCTTCCGCGCCAGGGGAAGCCCCAGGCCGAGCCCCTTGGGGGAACGGGTGAAGAAGGGCTCGAAGATCCTCTCCCGCTCCTCGGGGAGAACCCCCGGGCCGTTGTCCCGGCAGGAGATCACCAGGGTCCCCTCGCTTCGCCGGGCAGAAAGATGGACCCGGCCCTTTCCGGCCTCCACGACCCGGATCGCGTTGTCCAGGAGGTTGCCCAGGACCCGCTCCATCAGGCCCGGGTCCATGAGGACCGTGCCCAGGCCCGGATCCAGCTCGAGGGAGAGGCGCACCCCTTTTCGCCGGAACTTCTCCCGGAAACTCTCCACCAGGTTTTCGAAAAACAGGCCGGCCCGGACGGGCCTCAACCTGGGTTTTCCTCTCTTCGAATATTCGAGAAGGGAGGCCAGAACGCGCTCCATGCGGCGCACCTCCCCCTCCATGGCGTCCAGGCACTCCGTCCTGGGGTCCTCGGGATCCATCATCTCCCGGAGGAGGTCCATGTGGGCCACCACCCCGGCCAGGGGGTTCCTGAGTTCGTGGACCAGGACCGCCGGAAAATCTTTCCCATTCACGCCGGAAGACTCCCTTTGCCGCTTCTCCTGGACTCCCCCCCCTACCTTCAATAATGGATCGGCAGGGGAAAGAGGCTCTCTTGACTCCCTCTTCAAGGCACCCGGGGGGCGGAAAGCCTCGGCGGCATGGCGGGAAGGGTGACGTCCCGGCCCGGAGAGGAAACCCTGGCGGGGGTTGTGGAGGTCTTCTCCGCCTTGTCCCTGTCCAGGTTGTAGAGCCTGATCTTGTTGTAGAGAGTGGTCCGGTTGATCCCGAGGATCGAAGCGGAGCGGCTGATGTTCCAGCCTGTCTCCTCCAGGACCCGCCGGATCAGGATCTCCTCCATGGCGCGGATGCTCCGGTCCGACCCCGGAAGGACCAGGACGTCCTCCGCCCGGGAAAGAGTGATCCCCGGTTCCCGGACCTCGGGCAGGTGTTCCTCCTGGATCTCCCCGCCGGGACAGGTGATGGCCGCGAATTCCACGGCGTTGCGCAATTCCCTCACGTTTCCCGGCCAGTGCCGCTCCGTCAGGTTCTCCATGGCCTCCTCGGAGAATCCCCGCAGGAGCTTGCCCATCTGGGAGGCGAACTGGGCGAGGAAATGGTGGGCCAGAAGGGGAATGTCCTCCCTCCTTTCACGAAGGGGCGGAACCCGGATGGGCATGACGGCGAGCCTGTAGAAGAGGTCCTCCCTGAAGAGTCCCTCCTTGACCATGCGCTCCAGGTCGCGGTTGGTGGAGGCGATGATCCTCACGTCCAGGGGGATGTCTTCCAGGCCCCCCACCTTGCGGTAGGAGCGCTCCTGGAGGACCCGGAGAAGTTTGGCCTGGAGGACGGTGCTCATCTCGGAGATCTCGTCCAGGAAGAGGGTCCCCGTCTGGGCCGCCGCGAGAAGGCCCTCCTTGCCCTCCCCCGAGGCGCCCGTGAAGGAGCCGGGTTCGTATCCGAAGAGTTCCGTCTCTAAAAGGGACTCGGTGAAGGACGCGCAGTTGACGGCGATGAAAGGCCGGTCGTGGCGGGCGCTCCTGTCATGGATGGCCCGGGCCACCAGCTCTTTGCCGGTCCCGCTCTCCCCGCGGACCAGGACGGTCGTGGTGGGACTCAGGGCCACCCGGTCCACGGCGGCGAGCACCCCCAGGATGGCCCGGGACTGGCCCACGATCCGGGGAGCCGTAAGCTGGCGGACCTGCCCGCGGAGCCGGTCCACTTCTTCTTTCAGGTAATTGATCTCCAGGACCCTGCGGACCAGGGAGAGGATCCGGTCGGTGTGGAAGGGCTTTTCCACGTAGTCCAGGGCCCCCCGCTTCATGGCCTCCACCGCCGAGGGGACGCTCCCGTAACCGGTGAGGACCACCACCTCGGGGGGATTGCTCTTGGAACGGATCCTGGGAATGAGCCCGATCCCGTCCGCGCCGGGGAGCCGCACGTCCAGAAAGACCAGGTCGTAGCGGTTTCTTTCCGCAGCGGCCAGGCCGTCCTCCGCCGAGGAAGCCCCTTCCGCGATATGCCCTTCCCTGATCAGAATGGAGATCAGGCCCTTGCGAACGCTCTCCTCGTCGTCGATCACGAGGATTCGTGCCGTACCTTCCTGCAGCGTCTGTCTCATCGCGCGACTCCCTGTTCGATCCGAAAAGAAGTGGAACACGCCTTGCCAAGGAATGGATCGGCAGAGAGCCCTCCCGACTTGAGTCACTCCCCCAGGGACATTTTTTGTCCACTTTTGAAGAGCGCCTGTTCAGTTTCTCCCCACTGCCGCCGATAATTCCCACATTGGGGCCTCCCCCGGGAACCCGGCTCCGGCCGGGCGGGGAGTCGCACAAAGAAAGGGAAAGGGAAAAGGGGAAGGAACCATGGGACTGAGAGTCAACACCAACATCGCCTCCTTCAACGCCCAGCGAAACCTCCTGGCCGTGAACAAGCGGTTGTTCAGGAACTTCCAGCACCTCTCCACGGGCCTGCGCATCTCCACGGCGGCCGACGACTCGGCGGGCCTGGCCATCAGCGAGAGACTGCGCGCCCAGATCCGGTCCCTGGCCCAGGCCGAGCGGAACGCCAACGACGGCGTCTCCCTGGTCCAGACGGGCGAAGGGGCCTTGAACGAGGTGAGCAACATCCTGGTCCGCCTGAGGGAACTGGCCGTCCAGGCCTCCAACGGTTCGGTGTCGAACAACGACAAGGACACCCTGCAGGAAGAGTTCAGCGCTTTGGTGAGCGAGGTGAACCGGATCGCCAAGTCCACCGAGTTCAACGGGATCCACCTCCTGGACGGAAGCACCACCACGGCCTCCTTCCAGGTGGGAATCGGAACGGACTCCTCCATCAACCAGATCAGCGTGGACCTCTCGCCGGCGCTTACCACCAGCCTGGGGCTGAGCACCCTGGACATCGGCTCCACGGGCGACACGAGCTTCGCCATCAGCCAGATCGACAGCGCCATCAACACCGTGTCCCAGCTCCGGGGCGACTTCGGCGCCATCCAGAACCGGCTGAACTCCACGATCGCCAACCTGGGGAGCGCCCGGGAGAACCTGAGCGCCGCCCAGAGCCGGATCCGGGACGTGGACGTGGCCTACGAGACGGCCCAGCTCACGAGGAACTCCATCCTCCAGCAGGCGGCCATCTCCATCCTGGGCCAGGCGAACATGGGCCCCCAGGCGGCCTTGACGCTCCTGGGATAGGACTCCACCCCAAGGGGCGGGAGTGCCGATAAGTAGGGGGTGTTCCCCGGGGCCTCGGCCCGGGGAAACGCCCCTTTTCGGTTTGGACCTTTCCGGAGGACCCGATGAGCAGTTACGGCATGGGCGGCCTGAATTCCACGGGCTACAACAATTCCGGCATGGGAATGTTCCAGTTCGGCGGCCTGGCCTCGGGGCTGGACACCAAGAAGATCATCGCCCAGCTCGTGGCCCTTGAACGCCTTCCCATCAAGTCCCTGGAGCACAAGAAGGCCTTCCTGAAATCCCAGAAGAAGGCATTCAACGATCTCCAGGACAAGCTGGCCGACCTGGAGAAAAGCCTGAACTCCATCCGGAAGTCCTCCAACTTCCTGGAATTCACGGCCACCCCCGACGACGAAGGTTTCTTCACCGCCACGGCGTCCCACTCGGCCCAGCAGGGAACGTGGCAGATCTCGGTGGACCAGCTCGCCACGGTCCAGCGCAACAAGAGCGCCCTCTACGCGGACAAGGACTCCACGGCCCACGGCACGGGAACTCTCACCATCACCATCGACGGAACCGCCCACGACATCCAGATCGACCAGAACAACAACACCCTCCAGGGCATCGCCGGGGCCATCAACGACGCGGACATCGGGGTGACGGCCACGGTGATCGACACCGGAACCGGCACCAACCGCTACCAGCTCGTGATCTCCTCCAAGGAGGCCGGGACGGACAACGCCTTCACCCTCTCCACCGACGACGGGGACCAGGACCTGGTGAACCTGGTGAACGAGATCAACACCGGCGACGGAGGGACGACGAGCGGCAAGTTCCAGACGGCCCAGGACGCCAAGATCACCGTCAACGGCATCCAGATCACCCGGGGATCCAACACCATTACCGACGCGATTCCCGGGGTCACATTGAACCTGCTCAAGACCCACGATCCCAGCGGATCCAATCCGGATACCAACCTGACCGTTTCCACGGACAGCTCCGCCATCGAGGACAAGATCCAGGACTTCGTGGACGACTACAACGCCGTGATGGAGTTCATCAACGGCCAGGGCAAGGTGGGCGAGAAGGGCAAGGCCGAGGGGGTCCTGCTGGGGGACTTCACCCTGACCTCCATCCAGAACCGGCTCCGTTCCATCGCCGGCGGCCTGGCCGAAACGGGCGGGACCTACACCATGCTGGCCCTGGTGGGAGTCACCACGGACAAGGAGGGGAAACTCTCCTTCGACCGGTCCAAGTTCGAATCGGCCCTCCAGGCGGACGAACAGGACGTGAAGGATCTCTTCACCAAGTCCGGGGTGGGCGTGGCCGACAGGCTCTACACCGCCGTGGACGACATCACGGACTCGGTGGACGGCATCATCAAGACCCGCCTGGACGGAATCGACGACATCATCAAGCAACTGGACGACCGGATCCGAAGGGAAGAGGACAGGGTGGCCAAGTACGAAGAAACCCTGGTCCAGAGGTTCGCGGGGTATGAAAACCTGATCGCCATGTACCAGCAGCAGGGATATTCCCTGGGAGCCTACAACTTCGGAGGAACGGGAGGAGGAAAATGACTTTCCAGCAGGCCGCTTGGAACTACAAGAAGAACGCGATTCTCACGGCTTCCCCCGAGAAGCTCGTGGTCCTTCTCTACGAGGGGGCCATCCAGAACCTGGAGAAGGCGAGACAGGTCCTGCGCTCCGGCAAGGACCTCCACTCCCCCGCCGTCGGGGAGGCCCTGGGTAAGGCCCTGGCCATCCTGGGGGAACTGCGGGCCTCCCTGGACATGGAGAAGGGCGGTGAGATCGCCAAGGACCTGAGCCGGCTCTATGAGTTCGCCTCGGACCGGATCCTCTCGGCCAACATGGAGAGGCGCCCCGAGCCTGTGGAGCACACCCTCACGGTTCTGAGAACCCTGAAGGAAGGGTGGGATGGAATCGTCGGCGCCCGGGTCTGAGGCCCTCCTGAAAGAAAAGAAGGAACTCCTCCAGGAGATCTGCCAGCTCTACGAATCGGCCCAGTTGGCGGCCCGGGAGGACGACCTGGAAGGAGCCGCGGCGCCGGGGGAACGGGCCGAAAAGCTCCTGGCCCGCCTGAAGGAATTGGACCGCCGCCTGCCTCCCGGCCGGACCACCGCGGAGATCGAAACCCTCCTGGAGCGCGCCCGGGGTCTCCACGCCTCCCTCATCGCCGCCCTGGAGGAGGAAAAAGAAAAAGTAGGCCGAAAAATCCACGCCGCCCGCGCCTTCCGGCGCATGCTCAAAGGCTACCGCCGCCCCGCCCCCCCCAC
>JALUZX010000797.1 GCA_027011425.1 Planctomycetota bacterium | reverse complement strand
CTCCGGGGGGCGGCGGGGGGGGCGGAGGTGGTTGCCGTTCTTGTCCTCCAGGTAGAACTCGGTGAGTTTCTTTGTGAGGAAATCGAAGGCCTCGTCCACGGAATCGCTCTTGTGGACGAGATCCACGTCGGGAGGATCGATGGTTCCCCAGCGGACCATCTCCTCCAGGTTCAGGACCTTGTCCCAGTAGTCGGCGCCGAAGACCACGATGGGGATGGGCTTGGTCACCTTCTTGGTCTGGACCAGGGTGAGGACCTCCATCAGCTCGTCGAAGGTCCCGAACCCTCCCGGAAAGATCACCAGCCCCTTGGCCAGGTAGAGAAACCAGTATTTCCGCATGAAGAAATAGTGGAACTCCAGGGAGAGCCGCCTGGTGATGTAGGGGTTTCCCGACTGCTCCATGGGAAGGGAGATGTTGAGCCCGATGGTCTCCCCCTTGGCCTCCGAGGCGCCCCGGTTGGCCGCCTCCATCATCCCCGGGCCTCCCCCCGAGCAGACCACGAAACGCCTGTGCTTGCCGGAAAGGCCCTTGGACCACTCCGTGATTCTCCGGGCCAGCTCCCGGGCCTTCTCGGCGTATTCCGCCAGCCGCACCGCTCCCTCGGCACGCTCCAGCTCCAGGCCGCCGGTTCCCTTCGCCTTGACCTTCTCCAGGTTCTCCCGGGCCTCCTCCACCGACTTCGCCCGGGCGGACCCGAAGAAGACGATCGTGTCCTTGATGTTGGCCGCGTGGAACCGGGCCGCCGGGCCCAGGTATTCCGCCAGGATCCGCAAAGGCCGGGCGTCGGGCCCGTCCATGAACTCCTCGTCCCTGTAGAATTTCGCCATCTTCACATCCTTCAAAAGAAAGAAAGACCTCCCGGCGCCGCGCGGGCGGGAGGCCTTTTTCCTCTACTCTCTCTTCTATCGGTCTACCTGGTCAACTGCCTTGCGATGACAATCTTCTGGATCTGGCTCGTCCCCTCGTAGATCTCGGTCACCTTGGCTTCCCGATAATACCTCTCCACGGGGTAGTCCCGGGAATAGCCGTATCCCCCGAGGATCTGCACGGCCAGGCGGCTCACCTCCACGGCCGCCTCCGAGGCGAAGAGCTTGGCGATGGAGGCCTCCTTGGTGCACCGCTCCGCCCCGGAATCCTTGAGCCAGGAGGCCCGGTAGACCAGGAGCCTGGCGGCGTCCACCTGGACGGCCATCCGGGCCAGCATGTCCTGGACCATCTCGTGGCGCCAGATGGGCTTGCCGAACTGGACCCTCTGCTTGGAGTAGGCCACGGCCGCGTCCAGGGAGGCCTGGGCGATCCCCAGGGCCTGGGCGGCGATGTCGATCCTGCTGGAGTCCAGAAGGCTCATGATCAGGGGAAAGCCCTGGTTCACCTGGCCCAGGACGTTCTCCGCGGGAACGCGGGCGTCCTGGAAGGAGAGGGGCACGTTTCCTGTGCCCCGCATCCCCATGAGGTTTTCGTGTCTTCCGATCTCGAAACCCGGCGTCTCCCTCTCCACCAGGAAGGCCGTGATCCCGCTGTGGCCCTTGGAGGGGTCCGTCTTGGCCGTGACCAGAAAGAGCCCGGCCGCCTCGCCGTTGGTGATGAAAATCTTGCTCCCGTTGAGGACCCAGTGGTCTCCGTCCTTGGTCGCGATGGTCTTGACTCCCGCCGCGTCGGAGCCCGCGTCGGGCTCGGTCAGGGCGAAGGCGCCGATCCGCTTCCCCGAGCAGAGCTGGGGCAGGTATTTCTTCTTCTGCTCTTCCGTCCCGTAGAGCAGGAGGGGATAGGTCACCAGCGAGTTGTGGACCGCCAGGATGACGCCGTGGGAGGCGCAGGCCCGGGAGACCTCCTCCACCAGGATGGTGAGGGAGGTGAAGTCCATCTCCGCGCCGCCGTATTCTTCCGGAACGAGCACGCCCAGCATTCCCTGCTCGGCCAGCTTGGAGACGGTCTCCCTGGGGTAGTCGCCCGTCTCGTCGAGACGCGGCGCCTGGGGGGCCAGCTCGTTCACGGCGAACCTCCGCACCTGCTCCTGGAGAAGCCGGTGCTCCTCGCCCAGGTTGAAATCCACTATTCCGCCCCCTTGAAGTTCGGCTTACGCTTTTCCAGGAAGGCCGCCATGCCCTCCTTCTGGTCCTCCGTCCCGAAGCAGGCCCCGAAGACCTGGCTCTCGAAGAGAAGGGCCGCGTCCAGGGACATGTCCAGTCCCGCGTCCACGGCCCGCTTGGCCTGGGCCACGGCGAAGGCCCCCTTGGAGGCCATCTTCTCCGCCGCCTTCACGGCCTCCACCATGAGAGCCTCCGGGGGAAAGACCTTGTTCACCAGGCCCAACTCTTTGGCCTCGGCGGCGCCGATCATGTCCCCCGTAAAGAGCAGCTCCTTGGCCCGGGCCGCGCCGATGAGCCTGGGAAGCTTCTGGGTCGCCCCGAACCCGGGGGTGACTCCGAGCCCCACCTCGGGCTGGCCGAGCTTGGCCTTCTCCGAGGCGTAGATGAAATCGCAGGAAAGGGCCAGCTCCAGGCCGCCCCCCAGGGCGAAGCCGTTCACCGCCGCGATCACCGGCTTGGGGCAGAGCCGGATCTCCCACATGGCCTGGATGCCGAGATACGAATATCTCCGGGCCTCCTCGACCCCCATGGACTGCATCTCCTTGATGTCCGCCCCTGCCACGAAGGCCTTTTCCCCCGCGCCGGTGAGGATCACGGCCCGGACCGAGTCGTCCCGGCCGATCTCCCGGAAGGCGGCCCCGATCTCCTCCAGGGTGGGGGAACTCAGCGCGTTCAGGACCTTGGGGCGGTCGACCGTGACCACAGCCACGTGCCCCTTCTTCTCGACGAGAATGTTTTCGTAAGCCATCTTCTATGCCTCCCGGTTCCGTCCGGAGCGACCCGGATTACTCGGCCTTCTTGAGAATCATGGCGGAGACGGTCTTGTCGTTTCCACCCATGCTGATCATCAACCCGAAGGGCCTGTTGGGATCCATCCTGGCCTGCCAGTCGCCGGCCCGGCCCGTGACCTGCCACATGAGATCCACGGCCTGGCGGACGCCGGTCCCGCCCGTAAAGTGCCCGAAGCCCACGAGCCCGCCCGAGCAGTTGGTGGGCATCTCTCCGTCGATCCGGCTCTTCCCCTCGGCCACGAAGTCCGGCGCCTCGCCGGGCTTCACCACGCCCGTGGCCTCCAGGGAGAGGAGCCCCGAGATGGTGAAGCAGTCGTGGACCTCCAGGACGCCGATGTCCTTTACGGTGAGCCCGGCCATCTCGTAGGCCTTGGCCACGGACCGCTTGGAAGTGGTCAGCTCGCAGGGATCGGGCGGAGGCGCCGTGAGATCCCCCTCGCTCTGGCCGAAGCCCGCCACGACGGCGGCCTTCTCCTTGGGGATGCCCAGCTTCTTCAGGCCCTCCTCGGAGCAGACGATCAGGGCCGAGGCGCCGTCGGAGACCTTGGAGCAGTCGTAGACGTTGAGGTGTTCCACGAAGACCTTGGGATTGGGCGGGGTCATGGCCGCACCCAGGAGGTCCGGGTTGGTGTTGTGGTATTCCTGGGCCTGGGGACAGCGCCGGGCGTGCTCGACGGCCTGGACGTACCAGTGGGCCATGCCCTTGCGGGCGAAGTCCTTGCCGTATTTCTCCTGGTAGGCCCCGGCCCGGTCGGAGAACTGGCCCGGGAAGAAATAGGCGTGGCCCTTCTTGCGCTCTCCCGCGTAATGGCCCGCCCCGGCCAGGACGTCCGCCCCGTAGATGGCCTTCACCGTGTTCTGGACCTCCACGCCGAGGGTGAGGACCACGTCGGCCGTCTCGGCGAGGACGCTCTTGACGGCCGTGTAGACGGCCAGGCCTCCCGAACCGCAGGCCCCCTCCACGCGGGTGCAGGGCTTGTAGAGAAGGGCGGGGTCGATGGTGGGCATGAATCCCGCCAGGTTGCCCTGGCGGTTGAACCGGGCGGCCATGAAATTGCCGATCACGCACTCGTCGACGAGTTCCGCCGAAGGGATCTGGGCGACCACGCCCCTGCCCGCTTCCTGGACGTAGTGCTCGATGCCGGGCCTCGGCTTCTTGGGGTGGAACTCCTTGCGCCCCGTCCCGAGCGAGATGGTGTTGTAGCCGCAGCAAAGATAAACGTTCTTACGGAATTTTTTCATCGCCGGACCTCCGCCCCTTTCACTGGACAAAATCGTTCACCGCCCCGTAGAGGTGGTAGAAGCCGTTCATGAGGACGCCGTTGACGTCCTCCACGCTCGCCGCCACGCCGTCCGCCACGAGTCCCTTGGCGATCTCGGCGGAATTCTTCATGTAGTCCCCGGCGAGTTTCGCGCCCAGGGTGTCCGCCTTCCAGAGCGCCGAAAAGTAAGCCGCCAGTTTCTCATCCTTGGCCGGGTCCCGCAGGAGGGCCTTCCAGGGGGCCCACTCGGCCGGCAGGGGTCCGAGCTTCTCGTCGGCCTTCCCGGTCCAACCCTCGGGGTCGAAGGAAAGGTATTCCCCCTTCTCCAGGTCGTAGACCCCTTCGGGACCCCGCTTGCCGTATTTCAGGAACCCGTCCTTCTGGGCACCGCCCGGGTGCTGGCCGCCCAGGACCCCTCTCGCCACGTAGGTCTCCACGAGCCCGCTCTCGAGGCCGGCGTTCGGGATGTGGCGGTTCATGACGGTGAGGATGCTCTGGAAGACGTCCACACCCACGTAGTCGATGAGCTGGAAGATCCCCATGGGGCGGACCAGGAAATCCTGGGTGACCTTGTTGACCATGTAGACCGCCGACGGATAGCCGTGCTCCTTGGAGAGCTTCTCCACAAGCGAAATCCCGAAGAGCCCGTCCCGGATGAAGTGCCCGTTGCCGATGAAGCCGGCCACGTCGTTGGAGGGGATGAGCTTCTTGCGGAGCGCCTTGCCCAGCTCCCGGGCGAGATCCACCAGCTCGGGCCGGGTCCGCTTGGAAGGGATCAGCTCCACCAGCTTCTGGATGGGGGGAGGGTTGTAGAAGTGGAACCCGATGAGCCTGCCCTCCAGGCCGGCCGTCTCGTCCAGCATCCCGATGGGGATCGAGGAGGTATTGGTGAAAAAGAAGGTCTCGGGGGAACAGATCTTCTTGAGTTCCCCGTACACCTTTTTCTTGACGTCCTCGTTCTCGATGATGGCCTCGAAGACCATCCTGGAATCCCTGGCCGCGGAGAGGTCCGTGGAGAGCCGTATCTTTCTCGTGCATTCGGTGACGAACTCGGCGATGATCTCGCCGTTCTCCACCAGGTCCTCCCGGCCGGCGTAGAGCCGGCGCAGCTCCACCGCGCTCTTCTCCGCGATCTTGGTCGCCTGAGACCGGATATACTCCACGAGATCGTCCAGGGCGTCGTCCCTGGTATCCATGAGGTTCAGGCGGAACCCTCTTTCCTTGCCCTCGGGGCCGATCCGCCTCTTGGCCATCTCGACGGCCAGGAGGAGAGCGATCCCGCTCCCCATCTTGCCCCCGGCGCCGATGACGGTGACGTTTTCCAGTCTTTCCGAAAGGCCCATTTGAAACCTCCCACGCGCAAACGAAACCAGCCGGGGAACCCGTGCGGAAAGGGCTCGCGGCGAAAATCCCCAGGGAAGAGCCCCCTGGAAAGATGAAAGATTCACATTCTAGGGGACGGGGGCGCCGGGGGCCACAA
>JALUZX010000796.1 GCA_027011425.1 Planctomycetota bacterium | reverse complement strand
GCCCTCGCCCTTCGAGGAAGCGGGCTTCAACTCGGTCCTCGGAATCAGAGGCGGCCGGGGCGGCGGGGGGAGGGACGGCTGCGGCCCCTGGGGAAACCGGCACCCGAAGCGAAAGCCCTTCCCCGGGGTGGTCCGCCGGGCCTTGGACTGGCTGGCCCGCCACCAGGACAACGACGGCAAGTGGGACGCCGACGGGTTCATGGCCCATTGCACGGGAAAGAAATGCACAGGCCCGGGCAGCCCCATCCACGACGTGGGCCTCACGGGGCTCGCCCTCCTGGCCCTTCTCGGGGATGGAAACACTCTGCGGGTCGGAAGATACAAGGAAAACGTAAAGAGGGGAATCCTCTGGCTCAAGGACCAGCAGGACGACGAGGGCCTGATCGGCGAGAAGGTGGGCCAATCCTTCATGTATTCCCACATCATCGCCGCCACCGCCATGTGCGAGGCCTACGGGCTCTCCCGGTTCCGCCTGCTCCGAAGACCGGTCCAGAAGGCCGTCGACTACATCTCCAACGCCAGGAACCCGTACAAGGCATGGCGATACTACCCGAGAAGCGGGGACAACGACTCCTCCGTCACGGGCTGGGCCGTCATCGCCCTGGCCTCGGCCAGGTCCTTCAAGGACACAGGATTGAAGGTCTCCGAGGACGACTTCAAGGGAGCCATCGCCTGGTATGACGAGATGACCGACCCGAACACAGGAAGGGTGGGCTACCTCACCAGGGGGTCGCTGCCGGCCCGGCCCCAGGAGCTGATGGGCAGGTTCCCGGCGGACAAGTCCGAATCGATCACGGCTGTGGCCCTTCTGGCGCGAATCTTCGCGGGGCAGGACCCGAGGCGCGACCCCGTGATGATCCAGCACGCCCAGTTGATCGCCAAGAAGCCGCCCGTCTGGAACCCCAAGGACGGTTCCATCGACATGTATTACTGGTATTACGGCTCCTACGCGCTCTTCCAGATGGGAGGGTCCTACTGGAAGGGATGGAACCGGAAGATGAAGGCCGCCGTGGTGGACTCCCAGATCCGCGCGAAAGGATGCGCCCGGGGATCCTGGGACCCCGCCGGGGTCTGGGGGCGGGAAGGAGGAAGGGTCTACTCCACGGCCCTCATGGCCCTTTGCCTCGAGGTCTACTACCGCTACTCCCGCCTGATCATGGCCGGCCGGTGAGGGCCCTCCCCCTGGGGGCGGCGCCAGGCGCCGCCCCCAGGGCCCCGCCGCGGCCTATTCCTTCTCTAAGGTCATCCAGGTCTTCACTTCTTGAGCGAAGAGCTGGATCCTACCCGGCCCGAGCACCCTTACCTCCCTCCGGAAGGACTTCCCCTGGTCCGTCGTGAAAACCAAGGCGTTTCCTTCCACCCTGTATCTCCCATGAAAGGTCAACACTCGTTGTCCCACCCCGCCTCGCTCCTTGTAGGTCCCGTCGGGCAAGAAGGCGACCTCCTCCCAGTAATTCCCGAGGTTGGGGATGAAGAGAGTCCCCCTCCAGGTCCCCACCAGGTCCCCGGCCGCAAGCCCGGCCCCTCCGGGGGCGGCGCCGGGTTCTCCGGGCTCGCCGGCCGCCGCCCTCCCGGCGCGGCCTTCCTTGGTGGCTTCCAGCACGGCCCTCACCACCACCAAGGGGAGCTTGTGGACCTTCAACAAGGCCTCGACCTCTCCGCGTGTCCGGGCCTGGAAGGTCAACTCGGTATGGCGGATCAGTTCGGCCGCCACCGGCGGGGGGTAGCCCAGGCCCAGGACATACTTCACGTCCTCCAGGCTCATGGGATGGAACCGGAAGTTCTCGACCTTCAGGTCCTTGCCCAGGGCCTTGGCCAGGGCCCGGGCCACGCGGACATGGGCCGAGGCCGCCCCGGGCCGTTTCAGGAGGCCCGCCAGGCGGACATGGACCTTGACCGCCTCCTCCTCCCTCCCGTGGTATAGGAGATACTGGGACAGGAAGCGGGCCGCCATACGGGGCTCTTTCTTCTCCTTTTCGAAGATGTCCCCAAGCTCGAGGAACAGGTCTCCGGGGGGAATGATCCCGCGCTTCCGGAAATTGGCCAGGGCCTTGCCGTAGGCCTTGAGGGCTTCCTCGGTCTTCCCCTGGTTTCTCAGGCACACGCCGATCCGGAAGAAGAGAACCGGGTTGCCCGGAAATTCGGGAAGAAGGGCCTTGTAGCCCGCCGCCGCGTCCCCCCAGCGCTTGTCCAGCTCGAAATATTCCACCACCCCCATGCGGGCCGTGAGGTTCGAAGGCTGGATCCGGGAGGCCCGGCGGAAATCTTCCCGCCCGTCTTTGTATCTTTCCTCCGAATAGGCCAGGGTTCCCGAGAGAATCCAGGGATCCGCCACCAGGTCCCGGGAGAGGGCCTTGGCCTTCTCCAACTGGGCCTTCCCGGTCTTCTTGTCCTTCAAGGCGAAGGCGGCCTTGGCCAGGAGAAACCGCCCCTCCCAGTCGTCCGGAAAGAGATCCACGCACTGTTTTGCGTAACGCCGGGCTTCCTTGGCCTCGTCCATCTCGAGAAGGAGGTCGGCCAGGGAGGTCAAGGCTTCCTGGTAGTCCTCCTTGACGTCCAGGGCCTTCTTGAAGAAGACCACGGCCTTCTTGGCCAGGCCGACGGCCTTCCCGGGATCGTAGGCCGTCTCCTCCACCGCGGCGGAGGCCAGGCACAGGGCCTTCTGGCAGAGGGCGTAGGGGGATTTCGGGCGCAGGGCCAGGGCCTTCTCAGCCATCCTCGAGGCCGCCCGGGGGGAGGCGGTCCCGTTGAAGAGACGGGAAAGCTCGTAGTAGTCCAGGAAGCCCAGGGAGGCGTCTTCCGAAAGGCGCAGGTCCGTCTCCAGGGGGAATTCCCGCGTGGCCGCGTCGGCGGGACAGACGAAATAGTATCCCACCAGGTCGTTCAGGTCGCTTCCGCCGGCCTGGATATTGAAGCCCCACGTGTTGAGCCCGATGGCGCCCCCCGTCCTGAGGCTGAAACAGGGGCCCCCGCTGTTGCCGTGGGTGATCTTGGCGTCCATGGCGATGGATTCCACCCGCCCCGCCAGGTCCCGGTTGAAGCGGACCACCACGCCCTTGGTGATGAAGACGGAGTATCCCGAGACGAAGTCCGACCTGGGGAACCCCATGGTGATCACCTCGTCTCCCAGCTCCACGTCTTTCAGGGGAGTCAGGGGAACGGGGGTGTAATCGCCGGGAGGAATCTTCAGGAGGGCCACGTCCACCCCGCCGAGCCTGACCTGCCTGCTCTGGTGGTGGACCCAGCCCACGAGGCGGGCCTTTACGGAAGGTCGTTTCAGGGAATCGTCCCAGGAGACGGTGATCTCCTCGTGGGGCTTCCCTTTCTTGGGGTTCCAGATTACGTGCCAGTTGGTGAGCACGTAGCCGTCCCTGCTCACGATGAAACCGCTCCCCTGGCCGCCCTCGAGCCCCGTCATCGCGTTGATCACCACCACCGAGCCCTTGTAGCGCTTCACCAGTTCGCTGGGGTCCCTGGCGGGGCCCCGCCGGGAGGGGCGGTTCCTGCCCAGGCGGGAGTGCTCGAGGATCCAGGGGAAATCCAGCCCGTAGAAGGCAAAGAGTTCTTCCCGGGCCGCCGCCTCCACCAGGTAGGCCACTTCGCCGTCCCAGGCCAGCCAGGCCATGCCCAGGAACCGTCCTTCCTTTCTCTTGTAGGAACCCTGGAAGGGCACGGCCGCCGCATCCAGGCCCCCGGCCTCCACCTTCTCCACGGGACCGGTGATCTCCAGTCCCGGCTCGGAGACCAGGATCCGGGAGAGGAACTTCTCCATCATGGCCTTGGGCCCCTTCTCCCAGGAATCCCTGGGCATGGGAATCAGGTAGAGTTCCAGGTAAACCGCCAGGTCGTCCGGCGAACCCCCGCCCTGCTGGGGAGTGAAGGCGTAGACCACGTCGCCGTCGTCGAGGAACCGGAGACCTCTCCATCCCGGGGGACAGCGCATGGAAAAGCGCTTTCCCACGTGCTCGTACCTCCCGCCCGGCATGGAGAGGGACTGGACGCAGGCGATCCCCAGGGAGGGGGAAGGGGCGCCCGCCGCGGGAGCGGCCCCGGAACCCCCCTTTTCCTTGAAAAGCTTGATGACCGAAGGCGGAATCCCCTTGCGGGCCAGGGCCAGGGCCTTGGCCGGGGGAAGGGCTCCGCGCCGGACACCTAAAGTTTCCGCCAGGGCCAGGAGCGCGTCTTTCGGGGGGAGCTGGGCCGCCAAGGCATCCAGGTCCAATACGGTGAGCGGGGTCCCACGGGCGGCCAGGCGAAGGACCAAGGGCGCGCCGGCGTCCTCCAGCCTTTTCACCAGGCCGGCCCTTTTTTCGGGAGGCGTCGCCGCCGCCTTCCGGACGATCCGTGCCAGCGGCGCCCCCGCCTTCCAGAGGGAAAGCACCTCCGCCTCCGCGGAAAGAACGTCCTTGCCGCCTCCCTTCAAGGCCTGGAAGAAAGCCGGGCCGAACCCCGCCTTCTCCAGGGCCTCGCGGGCCTTCGCGTCCAGGGGAAAGGAGATCCCCGATTTACGGATCTCCTGCACCACCTCCCGGTCGGTGTATCCCATCCGTTTCAGGGAAATCACCTCGTCCAGGGAGAGGCCCTGGGCGAAAAGGGAAGGGGCGAAGAACAAGGCGAAAAAAAAGACAAAGAGGAGTCTTTTCATTGGGACCTCCCTGTTTCTACGACCGCCCGGCGGAACGGGTCCGGCTTCCGGGGTTCTCGCTGTTTCCTTGGGGCGAAGTAAGGTTTTGGGGATACGGGCCGGTTCAGGGAGGAAGATTGGTCTGGGGGAAAACCACGGTGCACTCCAGGGAAACAAGGCTTTCGACGGGGAAAATCCCGTTCCGGCCTCCCAGGAAAACAGCCTTTCCCCGGGAGATCAAGTGGCGGGGGAGGCCGCGGCCGCATCCCGGACCATCCGGGCCCCCTCCTCCAATTGGCTCAGGAAAGCCATGAGCACCTCCGCCTCCCTAAGGCCTTCCCCGGCCAGGTCCTCCTCGGAGAAGACATCCTTCCATGGGCCCAGAAGTTCCCGGGCCCAGCGGACCGGATTCCATCCCAGGCCCACGGTCACCCGCGCGGGCCCGCGCCGCTCCAGGAGAAGCCCCAGGACCTCGCGGAGGCCGTATTCCCCGAACAACTCTCCCTCCACCACCACGCCCTCCCCCAACCGGTAGGAAATCTCCTCACCCAGGGGGAGGTGATCCGTGGCGAACCTTGGGGCCATGGGATGCCAGCCGTGGACCACCAGGTGCACCGGCCCGGAGCCGACCCGCAAAAAGGCCTGCAGTGCCTCGAGGATCCTCACCATGGCCCCCGCCACGGCCGCTTCCAGGGCTTCTCGTTCCCCCTCGAGCATCCATCCCCTCTGTTTGGGGACATACACCTCCCCCTCCCCCAGGAGCCGATACTCTTCCTCGGCCAAGACCCGGAGGGCGCTCCCCAGGTCCACGGCCAGTCCCAGGGCCCTTCCCCTTCGCCCAAGGCCCAGAAGTTTCAGAAACTCCTCCACGGGAAGAGTGCCGTCCCACTCGAGGAAGACCTCGCCCTGAGTCTTCCCTCCGAGGAGGATTCCCCGGCCCACTTCCTTTTTGTGGAATCTCCCCTCCTTGAGGGAGGAAGCGGGGAGGACATGAAAAGGCGGCTTCCCTTCCTCCCCGCTTCCTCCCTCAAGGA
>JALUZX010000795.1 GCA_027011425.1 Planctomycetota bacterium | reverse complement strand
GCGGGGGAGTGGAAGGGGTAGTTCCAGTAGAGGCCGGGCAGGACGGCGAAGAGGCCCCTACTCCCCTCCACTCCCTCCCTCAGGGCGAGAAGCCTGTCCTGCAGGCCCGCCGGGGTGATCCGGGGGGACCAGGCCCGGGTCATGGGCTTGCCCATGCCCACCAGGACCTCCGCCACGGACTGGTCCGCCCGTGCCGGGAGGAGTCCCGCCAGGGGCCCCGTCAAGGCCGCCCGGGTGGAGGCGGAGAAGAAGGAGAGGGAGTAGACTTCCCCGGCCTGGTATAGAAGCCCCGTCCCATTTCGGCGAACCGATTTTTCCAGGCAGGAAGTAAAAAGAAAGCCCAGTTTGCCCGGGTCCGGGTCCAGGAGAAGGACGGCGTGGTAGCGCTGAACCTCCTCCTCCCCGGCCGGCAGGGACCGGATGGGGTGGTTGCCTTGCTGGGGATACTCGTGGCCGGCAGACTGGAGCCAGCAGGAGACATCGATGGTCGGATCCCGGGTGAGGAGTTTCCGGAGCCTCCTGTATTCCCAAGTGGGCCCTCCCGCGACGAGAAGGACCCGGGCGGGCCGGGTTCCCACCTGGACGACCACCTTCTCCCTGTCCTCCAGGGCCCGCCCCGGATGGGAGGGCCGGACCAGGAGGGTGTAGGTGTGCACCCCCGGTTTCTCCGGGCGGACCCGGAAGACCGTTTTTCCCCGGCCTTCCCCGTCGAGGGGGACCTTCTTCGATTGGATCTGTTTCTCCACCCCTCCCGGCAGGCGGTCCGAAAGAACCGCTTCCAGGCTTCCCGCCCCGGCGGGCCCCCGGAGGCGGACGGCCAGGGGGAAGGGGTCCCCCAGGAAGGCCCGGTCGGGGGCGTCGATTCCTGTAATCCGGATGGAAGGGGGCGTGGAGGGGTCGCCCACGCCCACGAGGTGGAGGGGGACATGGCGGGCCCCCAGGGCGCGGGCCGCTTCGGCCGGGTCTCCCCCCTCGTTCCACCTGCCGTCGGTGAAGACCAGGGCCGCAGCCACCCGGCCCGTCCTCTCTCCTTCCAGGACGGCCCGCAAGGCCGCCGCCAGGTTGGTGGCCCTTCCCCTGGGCCGGCCGAGCCGTGAGAGGGATCCCTTGACCCCCTTGGCCAAGAGGCGGACGGCCCGGTCGAAGGCCAAAAGCCGGACCCGGTTCTTCCGGGCCAGCCTTTCCAGGAAGGCGGTCTTGGGATCGGAGAGGAAGCGTTCCAGGAGTTCCGCCCGGGCCAGGGGGGCCCCCGGGTCCTTCTGGTTCATGGACCAGGATGTGTCCGCCAGGACGTAGGTGGTTCCCGGGAGCTTCTTTTCCTTTTCCGTCACCAGGGCGGGGCCGAGCAGGAGGAGCAGGGGAAGGGCCAGGGCGATGCCCCGGGCGGTCCCGGCCGGGAGCCTGGCCCACCGGGGAAAGTCCCGGCCCAGGCCTCTCAGCGACCAGGCGCCGGCGAAAAAGAGAAGGACGAGCCCCAGGACGGCGAGCATCCCCAATCCGCCAGACGGGAAATACTGGAAGACAAGGAGGACCTTCTCCCCCGGCGCGGGACGCATGCCCAGGGCGCGGGCCAGGGCGTGGAGGATCTGCTGTCCCGGGCCCATCTCAAGCGCCTCCCCTTCGGGCCGACCGCCGGGCGAGCCAGGTCTCCGCCAGGAGAACCAGGAGGAGGAGGCCCGCCAG
>JALUZX010000794.1 GCA_027011425.1 Planctomycetota bacterium | reverse complement strand
TGCCCCTCCGGGTCCGCGCCCAGGCTCCCACCCGGCCGGGCGGAATCCACAGGAAACGGCCTTCCGGGTAGAGGGTCTCGAGTTCCCCCGCGTTGGTCCGGGCGAGCATGCACTCGGCGGGCTCCACGTTGCGGGCCCTGAGGACCTTCCGGGCGGTCCCCCCGCCCAGGGGGTGGACCCTCACCTCGTAGATCCCCGGCCTGGATGTGTCCTTCCAGGAGATCTCCCGGGTTTCCGATTGGAGGATCCGGGGGCCGGGACTCCCGGGAAGGGTGAGATCCGCCCTGCCGGAATCAAGGGTCGGGTCCAGGAGGACCCGGAGGGGGGCGCCGCAGGGGGCGTTCCATCGCTCCCACCCGGGCGCCGGAAGGGCCCAGGAGGCGGCTTCCTGGAGAAAGAGGGGAAAGAGGGGGGCTCCCACCCATCCGGACCAGGAGCCGTCGGCGGAGAGGCTGGAGAAGAGGACCTTGCCCTTGCCCCTGGAAAGGGCCGTGAACAGCGGGTCCCCCTTGGGGCCGCCGGCGCGGGCCAGCACGAGGGCGCCCCGGCGGAGAGGTCCGGCAGGCCGGATATGCCCCGTGAGGGCCGCGGCGGCGAGCCACCGGCCGAAGAGGTCCTTTCCCTTGGCCCAGATGGGATGGTCCGGCCGGGCGAGAAAACAAGGCTTGGGGTTTTCCCTGGAGAGGACCGGTTCTCCCAGGGGGTAGGGAAGCAGGGACCCCAGCGTTCGGTTCCAGGCCCCGGGGACGGTCCGGGGGCCCGCGAAGAGCAGGAGGCCCCCTCCTTTTTCCACGAAGGAGAGGAGATGCCGGGCCAGCAAGGGAGGCGGGGCGGCGGTTCCCGCCAGGATCACCAGGTCGTAGGGCGCCAGGGAACGGGTGGCCGCCTGGGCGGGGGCGCAGGTGTCGGTGGTGAACCCGCTGTCCACCTCCCCCGGGGCCAGGGCGGCCTGGAGGAAGAAGGCCGGCCCGGCCGCGCCGGGGCGGCCCGGGGGAGCGACCAGGAGGACCCGGGCCGAGTCCCGGACGTGGAAGGCCAGAAAGCGCCGGTTGTCGGCGGGAAGGTCGTCGCCCGGGATCTCCACCGTCACCTGGTGGTCGCCGGGGGTGGAGAAGGAGACCTGGAAGGTCAGGGCCTTTTCCTCCCCCGGGGCCAGGGCGGGAAGGGACTCCAGGGGAAGGACCCTTCCCCCGAAGGAGGCCTTGGGCTCCAGGGGCGGCAGGGGAAGGTTTCCCTGGTTTCTGACGCTTACCCGGATTTCCAGGGGGACACCGGCGGCGGCCAGGTTTCCCGCGGGCAGGAGCGAGGTGATTCCCGCCCCCGACGAGGAGCCTCCTCCGGCGGGGACCAGGACCAGGGAGACGCCCGACCGGGCCAGGGCGGCGAGGCTCTTTCTCAGGGAGGGGTCCGGGCCGCTTGCCTTTGCGGACCAATCGGTCTTCCGGAAATCGCTGAAGAGGTAGGCGGCGACCTTTCTCTTTTCCGGTCCGGCGAATTCCTTGGCCCGCCGCGCCAGGCTTCCCAGGAGGCGGGCGGGACGCAGGCGGAGCCCCGTGGGGGAGATCCCGGAGGTCTCTTTCTCCAGAAGGCCCAGGGTTTCCCTGGTCAGGGGCCTTCCGTCCAGGAGGGGGGAATCCGGCCTGGAGGAGAGGAGGAGGGTGATCCTGTCGCCCCGGCGCCTCGCCATGAGCCCCCGGGCGAGCTGGAGGGCCCGGGCGCCGGCTTCCTGGAGCAGGGTCCGTCCCCCCTGGGCCTGGCTCATGCTGGCGGAGTCGTCCAGGAGCAGGACGTGGTGGGCGCCCTTTTCGCCGGCCAGGGAGGCCAGGAGGCCCGGGCCCGAGGAGAGGGGCCGGGCCGCCAGGAGGGCCAGGAGGGCGGCGGCGGCGGTCCGCAAAAGGAGGAGCAGGATCTCCTCCAGGAACATCCGCCGCCGGGTTTTCTTCAGGGCCGCCAGGAGGAACTCCATGGCCGCCCACGCTCTCCTGCGGAACCTTCTCTTGTTGAGGATGTGGATCAGGATGGGGATCCCCGCCAGGAGGAGACCCCAGAGGAGACCCGGGTGGAGGAAGGCGGCCGTCACCTCGCTCCTCCCTCTTGGTTTCCGGAACCGGGTTTCTCGAGAGACGGGGTCATGGGGTCACCTCTGGAAGGCCGGGACGCAGCCCAGGGGAAGCTGGAGGATGATGAGCGAGACCGACGTGGCGTATACCGGCCCGGCGGCGCTTCCGCTCCAGGAGCCGTTGGTCCTCTGGTGGGAGAGAAGGTTGCGGGAGATGGCGGCGTAATATTTTTCCCAGTCCGCCCCCCCCTTCTGGTAGAGGGCCTGGGCCAGGTAGTTGTGGGCGTAGAAGAAGAAATTGCCTCCGATCATCGAGGGGGAGAGGTGCCGCCTGGCGAAAGCGAGGGCCTTTTCGGCCAGGGGATGGTCGTAGCGGCCCGCCTCGTAGAAGACGGCCACGGCCGCGGCGGTGATGGCGGGCCGGCCGTTGCCCCGGTTATGGACCGTGTATCGGATACCCCCGTCCGGATTGGAGGACCGCACGATGTAGCGGACGGCCCCGTCGATGACTTTTTTTGGCACGGGAATCCCGGCGTCCCTGCAGGCCCGGAGGGCCTGGATCTGGGTGACCGTGACGGATCCCTCGTCCTCCTGGGACGTGGGGGAGTAATACCAGCCCCCGTCCATGGACTGGGCCGCGGCGGTGAGGCGCACCGCCCTTTCCAGGACGCGCCGGATCAGGGCCTGGCGGCGGGCGTCTTCCTCCATGCCGTAGATCTCGGCCAGAAAGAGCATGGCGAAGCCGTGGCCGTACATGGGGCTCCCTTCGGGAGGCTGGGTGGCGATGAGCCCGGAAGGGTGGACGTTGCGGAGCAGGAACTGGACGGCCTTCTGAACCGCCGGGGCGTAAGGGCCCCGGGTTGGAGTGGAGCCCGAGGAGAGCAGGGCCAGGCCCGCCATGGATGTCATGGCCACGGGGACGTCCCCGAAGGACCCGGCGGAGCGCCAGGACCCGTCCTGGTTCTGGTTGCGGGCGAGCCAGTCCAGGCCCTTGCGGACGGCCATGAGGATCTTTGGGGTCATCTCGGGAGGCAGGGCCCGGCCGGGAGGGGAGAGGAAGAACAAGGAGAGGAGAAGAAAGGGGGGCCTTCTCGTTTTCATGGGGCCTCCTCCTTGGCGGCTTCCAGGGAGGCCTGGAGAAAGTCCAGGAAGACCCGGTCCGCCTCGGGATCCCGGCCGGCGGCCCGGAGGACCTGGAAGTGGAGGTAATACAAGGAGACCCGGTCCAAGGGATTTCCCGCCTCCTTTTCCGCCCGGGCCAGGACCTGGAGGGCCTTTTCTTTTTCGTTCTCTTCCAGGTGGAGCCGGGCCAGGTCCAGGCTCCAGGCGGGGCCCCGGGTCTTCTTCAACTCCCGGGGGGCCTCGGAGAGGGCCTGCTCGAGACGCCCGCAGAGTGCGAGCCTGCGGGCCTTCTCCTCCGGGGCGGCGGCCCGGGCGGTCCAGGCGCGCCATTGGACCCAAAGGACGGCCTGGTCCCGGGTGGTCCCCGCCAGGAAGGGGCCGCGGGCGTAGAGGTCCATGGGGCCCGGCGGGCGGCCGGGGAGCTTGAGAAAAGCCTTGGAGTGGGGCAGGGCCTTCTCCACGGCCAGGACGCCGCCGGCCACGGGAAGAAGGACGGAGTCCCTGGTCGGCGTTCCCCTTCCCTCGACGGGTGGGATTTCGGTTTCCCAGATTTTCCGGCCCGTCCGGGTCTCCAGGGCCATCAGCTTGCGTCCCGCCAGGTAGACCGTGTTCCGGTCGCCTCCCACCAGGTGGTCCACGGCGGGGGGGAAATTCCCGGGCTCCCTGGGGTCCCTCCTGGATGATCGCCAGACGAGGCGTCCGTCCAGGGAGGAGATCCCAAGAGCGTAATCTCCGTCGGGGGGCGCCAGGGCGAGGAGGTCTCCGAGAAGGAGGGGGCGGGAAAC
>JALUZX010000793.1 GCA_027011425.1 Planctomycetota bacterium | reverse complement strand
GGTCCGTTTCTTCGAGGCCGACCCGGCGGGGGTCCTCTTCTTTGCCCGGTTCTTCGCCAAGGCCCACGAGGTGCTGGAGGAGTTCGTCACCGCCGCCGGGATCCCCTGGGAGGATTGGTTCGGAGGCAGGGACACGTTGGTCCCCTTGAAGAAAGTGGAGGCGGACTACAAGAGGCCTCTCCGGCCGGGGGAAACCGTCCCGGCCGAGCTTGCCGTCCTGGAGCTGGGCCGGTCCAAGGTGGTCTTTCTGGTCCGGTTCCTCGGAGAGGGCGGGCCGGCCTGCCTGGTCCGCATGACGGGCGTCTTCGTCCGGGCCCGGGATATGCGGCCCGTTTCCATCCCCCCGGCGATCCGGGAGAAGCTCGAGCCCTACCTGGCGGGAGGGGACGGCGGGGGGGCTATTGGACCTTGAAGAAGCCCAGGCCCTTCGAGAAGGTCTCCATCCTTTTCACGCACATGGGGGAGAATTCCTTGTTCTTGCCTCTCCCGTAATTGAAAAACCCCTCCTTCCAACCCGGGGCGAACCTCCTATACTCTTTGTTCCTTCCTTTCCCACGGATGTCTTTCAGCGGGCGCTGCCTGGGTTTTCAGTAGAGATGAGGCGCGAGATGACCTTGAACGTCCTTTTTCCCCTTGGCCTCCGGCTCCGGCCGGAAGGTTTTCTTCCTCTCCTTCTTCTTTTGTTCCAGCCTCCCGCCGGGGGGACGGACCTGAAGGACCTCCCCCTCTACGAGCCGGCCAAGGACAAGGTCCGGGTGGACTGGCTGATCCGGGTCCCCAAGGTGAAGGCCCGCCTCTACCGGACCTCCCACCCGGGGGAGTTGGTCCTCTCCAACGGGCTTGTGCGGAGGATCTTCCGGACCTCCCCCAACGGGGCCACAGTGGCCCTGGACGACCTGGTCACGGGAAGGAGCCTCCTTCGGGCGGTGAAGCCCGAGGCCCTGGTCTGGATCGACGGGCGGCGCTACGAGGTGGGGGGCCTGAAGGGCCAGCCCGACCACGCCTTCCTGGAGCCGGCCTGGCTGGACGAACTCCATGCTGTGCCCGGTGCCTTCCAGTTCGTGGGGTTCCAGGTGGGAAAGCCCAAGGCACGGATCCCCTGGAAACGGGTGCGGCACTACGACCGGCGCTGCCAGTGGCCCCCAAGCGGGGTCTATCTGCGGATGGACTACGAGATGCCCCATTGGACGGAGAAGGACGCGGCCGGCCGCCTGCCCGGGATGAAACCACGGAAGCTCCGGGCTTTCCTGGCCCGGTGCCGGGCGGCGGAGGGGATCCGGGTCTCGGTCCACTACGAACTCTACGACGGGGTTCCCATCCTGAGCAAATGGATCACCCTCCAGAACGGGACGAAAAGGGAGATCGTGGTGAGCAAGTTCCGTTCGGAACTTCTGGCCGCCGTGGAGGATTTCTCCTGCGTCCAGAACAGGGGGGTTCCCCTGCCCCATCCGAACATCCTGGCCGAGACGGAATACGCCTTCGGCGGCGGGAGCTACCTGAACTCCTCCAAGTGGTCCGTCCACTGGACGCCCGACCCGGAATACCGCACCCAGGTGAACTACCTGCGCAAGACCCCCTGCCTCCTCCAGGTCGGGCCCGAGCTGGGGCCTGCCCGGGAGGTGGCCCCGGGCGGTGTCTTCGAGTCCTTCCGTGCCTTTCTCTTGCCCTACGATACCACCGAAAGGGAGAGGATGGGCCTGGAGCACAGGCGGCTCTACCGGACCTTGGCCCCCTGGGTGACGGAGAACCCGCTGATGATGCACGTGCGCCGCTCCGACTGGAAGACCGTGAAAAGGGCCATCGACCAGTGCGCCGACGTGGGCTTCGAGATGGTGATCCTCTCCTTCGGGAGCGGATTCAACATGGAGAGGGAAGACCCGGCCTACCTGGCGAAGATGAAATCCTACGCCGATTACGCCCGGAGCAAGGGAATCGGGATGGGCGGGTATTCGCTCCTGGCGTCCCGGCGCGTAGGCGGCGGGAACGACGTGGTCATGCCCGAGGGAATGCGTCCCGCCTTCGGGAATTCGCCCTGCCTGCAGAGCGAGTGGGGCAGGAAGTATTTCGCCAAGCTCTACCGTTTCTTCGAGCGGACCGGTTTCACCTTCCTGGTGCACGACGGAAATTATCCGGGGGACGTATGCGCCTCCACGAAGCATCCGGGCCACAAGGGACTCGCCGATTCCCGCTGGAAGCAGTGGAAGGAGATCACCGACTTCTACAAGTGGTGCCGGGGGCGGGGGATCTACCTGGACGTGCCCGACTATTACTACCTGGCGGGTTCCAACAAGTGCGGCATGGGCTACAGGGAGACCAACTGGTCCCTGCCGAGGGCCCTGCAGGTGATCCACACCAGGCAGAACATCTTCGACGGCACCTGGGAGAAGACCCCGAGCATGGGGTGGATGTTCGTGCCCCTGACCCAGTATCACGGCGGCGGGGCGGCGGCCACGATCGAGCCCCTCCACGAGCACCTGGACCACTACGAGAGAATGGTGTTTTCCAACCTCTCCGCCGGAGTCCAGGCCGTCTACAGGGGGGTCAGACTCTATGACACCCGGGAGACCAGGGACATGCTGGCCCGGTGGGTGGCCTGGTACAAGCGCCACCGGGAAGTCCTGGAGAGCGACCTGGTGCATTTGCGCCGGGCCGACGCGCGCTTCCTGGACGGCTGGCTCCACGTCAACCCCTTCGGAAAGGAAAAAGGCCTCCTGGCCCTCTTCAACCCCCTGGACAAAGAAGTCACCGAAACCGTCACCGTGCCCCTCTACTACACCGGCCTCACCGACACCGCCCTCGTCTCACGGGGAGAAGAAAAACCCAGCCCCTGCAAACTCGACAGAGAATACAAAATCCGCCTCACCGCCACCATCCCCGCCCGGGGCTTCACCTGGTACCTGATCCGGTAAAACCGTCCCTCCCTGGGCAACCACCCGGGCCGACGTTCCCCTGCGTCCCCTTCGGCGGCGCAGGCTCCGGCGGCCCCTACGTGCCCGCGTAGGGGACCCCCGAGGGACGGCGCAACGCGCCGTCGCGGGGGTCGTCCCGCGATGGGGCCACTGAATCCCGATGGATCCGGCCCGATGGCCCGGGTCATTTCCTTTTTGGAATAAACCGTTCCAGGAAGCGGGCTACGGCCCGGGCCTGGGCCTGGATGGCCTTGGGTTTGTAGTGGTAATCGTCCCTGTGGAGGGGATCGAGGTCCTTGGAGAGGGCGTACAGGTCGTCCACGGGGAGGTTGTATTTTCTGGCCAGTTCCAGGGCGGCGCGGTTGCGGGCCCGGATCTGGGTGTTGCGGTCTTTGTTGGCGGGGCGGAAACGGACGGGCGTGGTGGAGGCCCAGACGATTTTGGCTCCCTTGGCCTTTTCCCGCAGGAAACGGAAGGTCTTGTCCAGGCCCCTTCGGTATGCCTCCAGGGAGTACTTCGGTCCGTGGATGCCGTTGTTGAAGTGGATGACGGAAAACCGGAAACTCTCCAGGACGGGCTTCAGGACGTCCGGGAACTTGGGGTCGCAGACGCTGAGCGAGGTGGTGAGGCTCCCCACGTAGGCCTTGCCCGAGAGAAGGCCCGCCACCCGCCCGTAGTAGCCCTGGGTGATGGAATCCCCCACCAGGAGGACCCGGGGCAGGAGGTCGTGGTGGGCGTCGGGGATCCAGGCCCGGATCCACTCGATCCTCTCCCGGTAGACCTTGGGCCGGGAAGCGGCCCCGGCCGGGTGGGGGGCGCGGCCGGCCTCCAGGGAAGAGGCCCCGGGAACCCTAGGACTTTTCCTCCATGGGTGGGCCTTGGTTCCGCCCGGGGCGGCGCAGGACCCGAGAAGAAGGAAGCCGAGCCAAGGGAGCAGGCGATTCGGGTGTCCTTTCATGGGAAACCTCCGTTTTTCCTGTGGGGGGCCGGAAGGGGGCCAGGCTAACGCCCTTGAATCCTGGAGGAAACCTGTTCTACCTTCTCCCGTCCCCTTTTCTTTGTCGTTCCTTTTTCTCCCAAGGAGGAAAAGCCGTGAAACGAGCCCTCTCCTTCCTTCTTCTCCCGGCCCTCGCGTCCCTCCTCGCCCCCTTCGCCCGGGCGGATGTGAAACTTCCGGCGATCTTCTCGGACCACATGGTCCTCCAGAGGAACGCCCAGGTTCCTTTCTGGGGGTGGGCCTCGCCGGGCGAGACGGTCACGGTCGTTCCCGGGTGGGGGGCGGAGCCCGTGACGGCACAAGCCGACCGGCAGGGGAAGTGGAAGGTCCTGGTCCGGACGGCCGGAGCCGGGGGTCCTTATACGGTGACCGTCCGCGGGGACAACCAGGTGGTCTACAAGGACGTGCTCCTGGGTGAGGTCTGGATCTGCTCGGGCCAGTCCAACATGGACCAGACCCTTTCGGGATACCTGGGCCAGCCTATCGTGGGAGGCAACGAGGAGATCGCTACGGCCGCGACATCGGGGCTCCGGCTCTTCAAGGTGAAAAGGGCTCTCAGTTACGATCCCCAGAAGGATTGCGAGGGGACATGGACCCCGGCCGGGCCGGCTTCGGCGGCCAAGTTTTCCGCCACGGGATGGTTTTTCGGGAAGTTGCTCCGCAAGGCCTTGGGCGTTCCCGTGGGCTTGATCCACACGGCCTGGGGCGGCACCAGGGCCGAAGCCTGGACGAGCCTGGAAAAACTCAAGACCGTCAACGGCGTGGACCTGTCGCCCGCCTTGAACCGGAAGAAGATCTGGTCCAACGCGCCAACGGCCATCTTCAACGCCATGGTCTACCCCTTGATCCCGTACAAAGTAAAAGGAGTGATCTGGTACCAGGGGGAATCCAACCGCCGGGAACCCGGGCTCTACGCCCGGCTCTTCCCCGCGATGATCCAGGACTGGCGGGAGCGCTGGGGCGAGCCGGAACTGCCCTTCTTCTTCGCCCAGATTGCGCCTTACGCCTACGGGGCGCCCGAGGCGGTCGGGTCGGCCCTTCTGAGAGAGGCCCAGCTCGAGACAATGCTCACTGTGCCGGGGACGGGCATGGCGGTCCTTTTGGACATGGGGGAGAAGAACTGCATCCACCCCAGGCTCAAGCGCCTGGCCGGCACGAGGCTGGCCTTCTGGGCCCTGGCCAAGGCCTACGGCATGAAGGGCGTCGGTTATACGGCCCCGATCTACAAGGGATTCAAGGTCCAGAAGGACGGGCGGGTGCTGGTCCAGTTCGACCGCCTTGGCAACGGCCTTCTGGTCAAGGGGGGCGAGCTGAAGGGCTTCGAGCTGGCCGGGGAGGACAAGGTCTTCCACCCGGCCCAGGCCAGGCTCACAGGCCGGGCCCGGGCCGTCCTGGTCTGGTCCAAGGACGTAAAGAAACCCGTGGCCGTCCGATACTGCTTCCACAACTGGTGCGTGGGAACCCTCTTCGGCGTCAACGAACTTCCCGTCTCCTCCTTCCGCTCCGACGACTGGCCGGAGAAACCCTAGGAGAGGCCTCGGTCCTCCGGGGTTTCGAGGAAGACTCGCCGGCCACTGCCGGGTCGATCCGTATCCGTATTTTCGAAGATTGAAAACCTACCGGCCCTGTTTTTTCGCGGATAGGGCCTTCTCCAGGGCGGGAAGGACTTTCTCCAGCTCGGGCAAAGACGCCTCGGCTCTGCCGCCCAGGCCGTCCCCCTCGGGGCCCAGGGAGAAACGGATTTCCGCGGGGGGGAGGGAAGGG
>JALUZX010000792.1 GCA_027011425.1 Planctomycetota bacterium | reverse complement strand
CCCCCATGCCTCAGGCCTTCTTCTCCCACAAGGCCCAGACGGGGACGGCATACATGCGGTCCCCGAAGCCCAGGCTGACCTCGCCGTCGTAGAGGAGGACCCCGCAGACAAACCGCTTCCCCGCCGCCGCGGCGAGCTTGCGCAGGCCCCGGAAATCGGAGGCGGTGACCGTGGAGGAGGCCTTCACCTCGATCCCGGCGAGCTTGCGGCCCCCCCACTCGAGCACCAGGTCCACTTCGTAGCCTTCCCTGACCCGAAAATGGTGAAAGCGGATGTCCTCCCCGTGCCCGCTCGCCAGGCGGCGCAGTTCGCCGAACACGAAGGTCTCCAGAAGCCTGCCGTAGGCTTCCTTGTCCTCGTAGAGGGCGGCGGCATCCAGCCCCAGTAGGGCGGCGGCCAGCCCGGTGTCGCCCATGTGCAGTTTGGGCTTCTTCACAAGACGGCTGAGGCGGTTGCTGTGCCAGGGGGGCAGTTTTTCGACCAGGAAGACGTGCTCCAGCAAGGTGAGGTAATCGCGAATCGTCGGGCGGCTGAGTTCGAAGGGGCCGGCCAGGTCGGCCACGTTGAGAAGGCACGCCGTCTGCGCGGCGGCAAGGGCCAGCAACTGGGGAAGGGCGCCGGGGGAAGCGATGCGGGCCAGGCTCCGGACATCGCGCTGAATCAGGGTCTCGACATACCACTTGTACCAGGCGGCTCGCCGGCGCCCCGGTTTCCGGGCGAGCGCCACGGGGACCCCCCCCGCCACGATCCGCTCGGCCAGCCGGCGCCCGAGGCGCTCCCCCCTGCGGGCCGGGAAACGCCCCTGAAAGAGCCGGTCCAGGAAGGTGGCTTTGGCACCCTCGATTTCGCACTGGGCAAAGGGGAAGAGGCGCAGGATCTCCATCCGCCCCACCAGCGATTCGGCGAGCTGGGGCACGAACAACAAATTCGCCGAACCGGTGAGAAGGAACCTCCCCGGGACGCGATCCCGGTCCACCGCCACCTTGAGGGCAGGGAACAGACTGGGAACGTATTGGACCTCGTCCAGGACGACCCGCCGGGGCAGGTCGGCCACGAACCCCACGGGATCGGTCTCGGCGGCAGCCCGGGGAACCTCCTCGTCCAGGCTGACATAGGCGTAACCCAGCTTGCGGCCCACCAATTGCGCCAGGGTCGTCTTGCCGCATTGCCGGGGCCCATGAATGAGGACCACCGGGGTGTCGGCCAGGGCCTCTTTCAGGCGGGGCTCCACAAGCCGGGGGAGGATCTTGCCGGGTTTCATGACGGCCAAATGTAAGGTTTGACCCTGGCTGAATGAAAGGTTTTCCTTTGACTGAATGAAAACTTTAGAAAAGGGCCGGGCCCAAGAAATGAGCAAGATGAGGGGAGTAATGTGCGCACATAACCGGGTTGAAGGGCTTTAACCCTATGCTTTGCTGAGGGTTCCATCATCTGGGCAGTGCCCGGGCTTGGGGCCCCCCTGATGCCGGGAGAATCGTCCATCCTGGGAACCCCCTAGATCCCAAGTGCTCCCGGCCCCGGGCCTTCCTGTAGACTCTCCCCCCCATGATCGGGATCGGTGATCGCGAGTACCTGGCTCTTCGGTTCGAGGGGTTCGCCCGGGAGGTGCTGGGGCGGGCGGCGGCGCCCCTTCGCGCTCCCCTGGAGGTCTCGGCCCTCCAGATGGAGGCCCCCGTCTCCTTCGATCAATACCAGCCTGAAAGCTGGAGAGAATGTCGCTGGTCTTCCCCAGGCGGAGCGGTGGGACCGGTCCACGGTCGAGCCAAAGACAGCCTTACCAGTGTTCCGGCTGGGATGGTGCCAACCGGCTTCTGAAAGCCGACGAAGGGGAGAATCAAGGTCCAGGCGCCTGCCAAGGAGTACCGTTGTTTCTTTGTGTCCACCGTGATGAACGGGTCGTACTCAAGTTCTGCCGGAAGGACCCAGAAGCCCGTGCTGCAATGTGACACTTCCGTGGTCGAAACGAAGGCAGTTCCGCCCGGCCGATAATACAGCTTCCCATCGAAGAGGACATCAGGACCGCCTTCCCACGGATCCACCTTGCTCAAAATCCACTTTCCCAGGTTTGGGATGCGGCCCACTTTCTTCTTCTTGGTGAACTCGTGATCCTCAACGTGCGGCGGCTTGGATCCCGGTTTGGGTTTTAGATCGAGTTCCCAGATATCTCCCACGTTGAACGGTGTGCCGGAAGGATTGCAATACGAGCCTGAGGGCATGATGCGAACGGATCGGGCCGAGTCTTCAACGAGGCCGCCGATGCAGACGCCGTGGCGCATCCTGGTCTTGGCGACGATGACTACTCTCATGGCTTGATGTGCTCCGGCACGACCTTTAGTTCTTCGGCCAGCCTTTCGGCCACGAGTGAGCGATGGCAAGCTTCGGGTTCGCGCTCCACGCAGAAAAGAGCCACTACATGGGCGTCGGGTCCGACGGAATCGAGAAACCTCCTTGCGGAGAAATCCTTCAAGCATTCTGCTTTGTACGCCTGGACGAATGCGGGGCCAAGCGCCGCGCGATCCCGCTTGCCGATTCCTTTTCTGTGGTCGTCTTGCTTCTGAAGGTCACGCACAGCCTGAGAGGGGGCCAGATTCTTGAGATGGATGTAACGGATTCCCATGGAGGCGAGGCGCTCCTGCAGCCGCCGGCTATTTGCGAAGGCGTAGGTCGAACCGCGAAGCCCTCGGCGCCGCCTGACATCACAAAAGGTGTCGACGCCGGCTTCGGTCAGGGCCGAGAAGAAACTTTCTTCGTCAAATCCATATACGCCGATGGTTACTATGCGGATCTGATTCTCCATCGCACCTCGATCTCCGCGCACCGCCTCAAGTTGAATCGGTGCGGTATCTCTTCCTAGATGTGAAGGGTTCGTCGAAGAGGCGCCCCTGGCCGCCGGTGAGAATCTGGAGGATGGCCTGCTGACTCACCACGTTTCCCTCCGCGTCGATGTGACGAACCCGGATGCCTTCCGCTTCCAGGACCTCGCCGATGAGCTTGCTGCGGTGGCACTCCTCGGGACGCCCCTCACTGCACATAATGCACAGGCGGAGATCCTTCTCCCATGCCGTGCGAAGCCTGCTGATGCCCCGGCGGAAGGGCTCAGTGGACTTGAGGCGCTCGTAGTCTACTTTCCCCTGGATGTAGCACTCCTGGTCGTCGGGGCGTCCTCCGAGGAGATCCCCCATGAAAACGTAGCGGATTCCTTCGCGCTGCAGAGCGGCCGAGAGGGCGTCCTTGGAGAATTCAGGCTTGAACTTCGAATACGGATACGAACGAACATCGACGAGGTAGTTGATGCCGTGCGCTTTCAGCATAGCGATAAACTCGTCGAGTTCCCGCTTTCCGTAACCGATCGTAAAGATGGCTTTCGTCTCCATCGCGCTAAATTCTCACGAAGCCTTGAGAGGAAATTGAACTTGTCCAATAATACCCCCACTCCTAATTGGGCTCAAGGGGCACCCCCCCGGTGTCAGGAAAGTTGAACCACGCTCGCCCCCCCCTTCTGTGAGATGAGAGGGTGTTGGGGAGGCATATTCCAGGCTGATGATCATCCTTCATTGCCAGGGGAGGAGTCCTGATTCCCCCTCAATCGAGATCCTTTCCGCCCCGGCCTTCCTGTAGACTCTCCCCCCATGATCGGAATCGGTGATCGTGAGTACCTGGCTCTTCGGTTCGAGGGGTTCGCCCGGGAGGTGCTGGGGCGGGCGGCGGCGCCTCTGCGCGCTCCCCTGGAGGTCTCGGCCCTCCAGGTGGAGGCCCCCGTCTCCTTCGAGGAGGCGCGGAAAGGAACCTTCCGGCCGGTGGAGCCGGGCTTTCGCTGGGGCCCGGTCTGGGCCACGGTCTGGTTCCGGGTGACAGGCAGGGTGCCGGCCGAACTGGCGGGCCGGCCCGTGGCCCTTCGCTTCTCCAGCGGGACAGAGGCCCTGCTCTGGGAAGAGGGGGTCCCCAGGCGTGGCTTCGACCCCTACCGGGACAAGGTCCTCCTCTTTCCCAGGGCCCAGGGCGGCGAGGAGGTGGACTGCCTCATCGAGGCGGCCTGCAACAAGCCCCTTGGGGCCACGGTCTTCTGGTGGGAGGACCCGGAGGTCCACAAGCGCTGGTCCGAGGCCAGACCGGGCCGCCTGGAAGCGGCGGAGCTGGTCGCCCTGGACCCGGAGATGGAGCGGTTCCTTGCCAAGTATGAATTCGCCCTCCAGACCGCCCTGGCCCTTCCCGCCGACTCCCCCCGCTGGCGGGAGATCCTGCTGGGCCTTCGGGAGATCACGGCCCGGATCCCGGCGGACGCCCCCCGGGAGGCGGCCTTCTCCCTGGAAAAGGAGCTGGACGCCCTGCTGGCCGGCGGGCCCGCCCTTCCGGCCACGACCTGCGTGGCCGCAGGCCACGCCCACATCGACACGGCCTGGCTCTGGCCGCTTGGGGAGACGCGCCGCAAGCTTCTCCGCACCTGGAGCAACGTCCTGGAGCTGATGGAAGAGTTTCCGGAGTTCCGGTTTCTGGCGAGCCAGGCGGCCCATTACGCTTTCGTGGAAGAGGACTCCCCGGCCCTCTTCGAAAAGGTCCGGGCCCGGGTGGAGGAAGGCCGCTGGGAGGCGGCCGGGGCCATGTGGGTCGAGGCGGATTGCAACTGCCCTTCCGGGGAATCCCTGGTCCGTCAGATCCTCCACGGCGCGACCTACTGGAAGGAGCGCTTCGGCGGGGCCGCGTCCCAGGCCTTCCTCTGGCTTCCCGACACCTTCGGCTTCCCCGCCTGCCTCCCCCAGATCATGAAGGGCGCCGGCCTGGAGACTTTCGTCACCAACAAGATGAGCTGGTGCGAGCGAAACCGCTTTCCTTTTACGACTTTCCTCTGGAGGGGAATCGACGGCACGGAGGTCCTGGCCCACCTGACCCCGGGGGAGGACTACAACGCGGCCCTGGAGCCAGCGGAACTGCTCCGGGGCGAGGCCCGGCTCCTGGCCAACGACGCCCGCCCGGTGGGCCCGAGACGGCTCCTGGTCCCAAGGTGGCTCCAGCCCTTCGGATACGGCGACGGCGGGGGCGGGCCCACCAGGGAGAGCGTCCGGCGGGCCCGGCTGGCCCGAAAGGCGGCGGGCCTGCCCCGGGTGGAGATGGGAAGGGTGGACGCCTTCTGCCGCTCCCTCCACCAGGCCCGGCAAAGGTCCCTCCAGGAAGGAGGCCCGGACCTGCCCGCCTGGGAGGGCGAACTCTACCTGGAGAACCACCGGGGCACCCTCACCTCCCAGGCCTGGCTCAAGGCGGCCAACGCCCGGGCGGAACGCCGGCTCCGCGCTCTGGAGGCCATGGCGGCCTGCCTGCCCCCAGACGCCGGGCCCGTCCCGGGCCTCCGGCCCCGCCTGGAGGAGACCTGGAAGGCCGTCCTCCTCCACCAGTTCCACGACATCCTGCCCGGCTCGTCCATCGCAAAGGTCTACGAGGACGCAAGGGCGGCCTATCAAAAGATCGAAGCCGATCTCGCGCAAATGGAAAAGGAGGTCCGGGGAGCCCTGGAAGGCCTGGTGGACACCTCGGGACTCGAGGAGCCGGTCCTCGTCTTCAACCCGGGCTCGCGCAAAAGGAGCGGCCTCCTTCGCGTCCAGGACCGGACCTTCCAGGGGGAGGATCTTCCGCCCCTTTCGCTGACCGCCCTCGAGGGCGGTCAGCGAAAGGGGCGGAAG
>JALUZX010000791.1 GCA_027011425.1 Planctomycetota bacterium | reverse complement strand
CCCTGGATCCGGAGGGGTTCACTTCCGCCTTGGCCAGGACCTGGTCCACGGCGGAAGTGAACCCCTCCGGATCCAGGGCGAGGTATTTGCCCGCCCACCGGCCGTCCAGGTAGATCTTTCCCGAAAGAGATTCCCCCAGGGCCATTTCCAGGAACTTTCGGGCCTTTTTCTTGTCGCCCCCGGAGGCGTATCCCACGGCCAGGACCAGGTGGGCCCGGGCCAGGTTGGGCCCTTCGTGGGAGGCATACCAGGAGAGGAGGTCCCCCGCCCGGGAAAGAAATTCCTTCCACCACACCTTCTCCGCCCAGGGCTCCAAGGGGGCCGTGTCCGACATGTTCGGGTAGGTGTTGAAGACCCTGGGCGGGAAGAGGGGAAGAAGGCTGAGGAGAACCCGGCGGAACCAGGGATCTTTCATGACCTCCTCTTCCCCGGATCGAAGGAGTCCGGTCACCATGTTCCTGGTCTTGTAATTGCCGGCAAGGGCCCCCCAAAGCAGGGAGTAGTCCCGTAGTCTCCGGGCCTCCTCGGCCTTGCCCGTCTTTTCCAGGAGACGGACCCAGAAAAGGCTCTCCTGCAGATCCCCTTTACGGGAAAGGAGCACCAGGGCCAGGCCCCGTCGGATCCACTCGGGCCTTGCGGCGCCGGGGATCCAAAGCCCCGCCGCGTCGGCCAGAAAGAGAGAAGTCACAGACGAAGGCTCCTGGGCCAGCTCTCTCTCCAGCCGGGCGATCAGTTCCTTTCCCCGCCCCTGCCGGTGGTAACCCCAGGCCACGGCGGACAATAGATCCCACGGGATGGGAGCGGCTCTGCCGGAAGGGTCGGTGAGCCTTGCCAGGGCCCCTTCCAGGATCTCCAAGGCGCCCGGGAGTTCCGCTGTCTTCATAAGGGGCGACACTCCCCCGGTCCCGGGCGGATTCCGGAAGATGTAGGACAGGCTCCGGATCATCCTGGGGTCCGCGGGATGGAGGTAGCTCCCCAGGTCCCGGACGATCTTCCGGTTCCGCCTCGGGCCTGGAGGGAACTGGAGGAGGCGCTGGACCCGGTTCCACGCGGCGTAATCGAAGAGGGAACCCGAAGAGGTGGTTTGGTATTTCTCCAGAGCCTCCATGGCCTCCCGGTAGCGCCCCACCCGCTCCAGGGCAGAGGCAAGGTTCAAATACCAGTAGGTGTTGAGGGACTTGTTTCGCTCCACCCAGGCCTTGTATTCCTCCAGGGCCTTCCTGTGGAGTCCCAGGGCCCGCAAGAGGGCCGTTCTTTTCTGAAAGGCCGAGAAGTTCCTGGGATGGCGGGAGGACCATTTCTCCAGGAAATCCAGGGCCTCCCGGAGCTTCCCCCGCCGTGAAAGGGCCTCGGAGAAAAGCAGGGCCGCCCGGAAGGATCCGCCGGCGGCGGCCTTCTTCAGCATGGCGTCCCGGGCCTCCTCCATCTCGCCTTGGAAAGCCCGGCGGAAGAAATCCCCCCAGTCGGGACGGAAGAAACCCGCCGGTTTCCCGATCTCCAGGACGGCCCGGGCCAGTTTCCGGGCCTCCTCCTTCTTTCCCCGGCCCAAAAGCGCCGCCACCCGGGCCATCTGGACATTCACGTCCTTGGGGAGACGCTCCGCCAGGATCTCGAGAAGGGGCCATCCCACCCCGGAAGGAAGGGAACCGGTCCCGGGGAAGGAGTTGTTCACCAACTGGTTGGCCAGGTCCCGGGGCTTGGGGAACTCTCTGTATGCCTTCTCTAGTATTTTGAGACAGGAGGGATCCAGGTCCTTCCCGAGAACCTTGGGAACGAGCCCCAGGAAGCGGGCCAGCATGTATCCTTTCCATTTCCCAAGGATCCCTTCCAGCACCCGGGACCGCTCTTTCTGGGGAACCAGCCGCAGATAGAGGACCGCGGAATCCGCCGTGATCCCCGACCCGGCGATCTCCAGGATCAGGTCGGCCGCATCCAGGCCCTTCCATGCCCGTTCCCCCGAGGCCAGGAGCGCGTCCAGGTAGAGGGAGCGCCACTGGGGGGCCTCTTCCTTGTCCAGGGCCGTCTCCGAAAGGAGGTGGAGGATGGCCTTCTTCTCTTCCGGCTCCAGGATCCTCCAGAGGGAGGCCAGGAATCTTCGGGCCGTATAGACCGAAACGAATCTCTTCCGCCTCGCTCCGCCACCGGCGGAGGTTCCGGAGAAGAAGGAGAAGAGGTCCCTCCGGAAGCCATCCCGGTCTCCCAGAAGGAGCTGGAGAGGAGCCAGGTCCATGGCCAGGGAGGCCCTCTGGGAGGGTGAGAGCCTGGAGAGAAAGAGATCGAGATCCTTTTTTATCCCCTTGGGGCCCTGGAAGATGTAGCGCCACAGAAGGGCCTTCATGGCTTCCCCGGGACCGGGCGGGCGTCCCGGCGGCGGGGAGCCCTTGGCCATCCAGAAGGCCCGCCACCTGAGGCTTCGGGCCTCCGCCGGGGGCAGGGCGTCCAGAAACCCCAGGGCCGTCCGCGCCCAGCCCAGGGCCAGGAAATTCCGAACCTGTTTCTTCGCCCAGGCCTTTCCCGAAGGGCCGGCCCAGGCTGCAACCCGGCGGGCCGTATCCCCCGCGGCATTCACGTCCCCCGTGACCCGGGCCAGAAAGAAGAAGGCCTCCAGGCACTTCCGGAGCCTGGGCATCCTGTCCAGGGCGGGCTTCCCTCCCGCGGCTTGCATCTCCCTGCGGATCCATCCCGAGACCCGGTCCATGAGCCGGGCCAGCCCCTTCCTGTCCCCGCAAGAGGCCAGGCCCTGGAGGATCTTCTCCCAGTAGACATCCCTTGTCCCCACGTTGTGGACATACCCAACCGGGGCCTTGGCGGAAACATCCTCCCGGGATGGAAAACGGTTGAGCACCATCTCCAGGCCCCGGGTCCAGGTCTGGAGCGCCGTGGGTTCCCCGGCGACCGATTCGGCCGAAGCCAGGTCCACCAGGAGGGAAGGTTTCTCGGGAGCCTGGAGCAGAAGGCGCCGGTAGATCCGGAGGGCCAGTTTCGTCTTCCCGTTCTCCAGGTAGATCCGGGCGATCCTCCTCTGGGTGGCCACGAAATCCAGGCTCCGGCGGGCGCGCCCGAAGACCCGGGAGGCCTCGGCCCACTCGCCCTCCTTGAGGAGCGCATCCCCGAGGGAGAGGTAGACCTCGGGCGGAAAGACGTCGCCCAGGGCCATGAGCATCCGGCCGTAGCGGATCACGGCTTTCCGTTTCCCGGCGGACCGGGCCAGGTCCATGAGTTCACGGATGACCGTAAGCCTCTGCTCGGCCCCCACGGGCACCATTTCCTCAAGGATCCTTTTGGATCTCTCTTTCTTTTCCAGGCTGTCCAGGAGGTCCGAGAGGAGCCTGTAGAGAAAGAGCCGGGTCGGCCTGAGAGCGAGCCGCTCCTCCACCCTCCGAGCCGCCCATTCCATGATCGGGGAAGGAGCCTCCAGGTTGAGAAGGCCGTCCATGGCCACGACGAACAAGTCGTCCGGAACGGGCCGGTCCGCCAGGAACTGGAAGATCGACAGGGCCTTCTCCTTTTGGCCCGCCGCCGCCAGTTCCTTGCCCACCAGCAGCCAGAGTTCCACCTGGTTGGGGTCCTCCGCCAGGGCGGCCCGGTATTCCCGGGCGGCCTGGTCGTGGAGCCCCGCGAAGGCCAGGACTCCCGCCTTGAAGGCGTGGTCCAGTCCCCCCAAGGCGGCCAGCGACCGGAGGGCCTTCTTCGCGTCCTTGGGGGAGCCTCTCTCCAGGGCGCCCATGGCGAGCTGCATCCACCACTCCTTGGCGTGGGCCGGGTCCAGCCTGAGGAGTTCATGGAGGGTCTTTTCGTATTCCCGGATCTCCCCCGCCTCCAGGTAGACCCGGGAAAGGGATTCCAGGGTCTTCTTCCGGTCCCCCCCCTGCCGGGCGAACTCGCCCAGGACGTCCTTGACCGAGTCGGTGTCCCCGATCTTGGAATAGAGGTCCACGAGCAGGGAGACATCCCTGGCGCCGGCCTTTCCCTTCTCCAGCCTGGTCTCCAGTTCGTCCGCCAGGTCCCCCAGGACGCCTTCCTTGGCGGAAAGCTCCAGGAGCCGATCCTCCGCCTGGATTCTCCTGCTCTTGGAGGTGGTGTGCTCCCATACGTCCCGGAGAATCTTGATGGCTTCCCTGCCCCGCCCCACCCTGGGCAGGAGCCAGGCCAGGTGGATCTCCAGGTCCTCCCCGGGGACCAGGGCGAGGACCCGCTCGTATACGGCGGCGGCCTTCTTCTCGAAACCCATCCGCTCCAGGGCCTCGCCCAGGGCCCGCGACACCCCGGCGAAGTCGGCCCCCTTCAGGGCGATCTCGTCCATCAGGGCCAGGGCCTGGCCGGACTTCCCCGCCTCCTGGAGGATCCCGGCCCATTCCAGGCCCGCCCAGAGGCTCCAGGCGCCCTCGCCCGCCTTGTAGGCGCCTTCCAGGTATTCCGCCGCGAGCCGGGTGAACCCGGCCTCCCGGATCTTCTTGCAAAGCGTGAGCCTTCCCTTGGCCCCCCGGTACCTGGGAAGAGAGGCGGCTTCCCGCCAGACCCCCTCGGCCTCCTCCAGCCTTCCCAGGTCCACCAGGAGCCTGCTCAGGCGCATCCTGGCCTCCAGGGAGGCGGGATCGGCCTGGATCTCTCTTCTCAGGATCCCCAGGGCCTTGTCCACCTTCCCCGCGTCCAGGGCCATGGTGAGAAGAAGGGAGATCCACTCTCCGGCCCGGGGATCGGAAGCCTCGGGTCTCTCCAGGAGGCGGAGGGCCTCGTCGATCCTGCCCAGCCGGCCCAGGGCACGAACGGCCACGGTGAGCCTCTCCCGGTCCAACCGCTTTTCTTTCAGCCAGCCCTCCACCAGGGAGGCCAGCTTGCCCTTTCGGGCCGCCGCCTGGGCCCCGGCCCAGGCGGTATACCGCCTCTCCCTGGGGGAGCGCGCCAGGGCCTCCGCCTCCTTCAGGGTGGCCTCGGCCTTGTCCAGGAGGCCTCCCTCTTCCTGGAAGCGGGCGGCCTGCAAAAGGGAAAGAAACCGCCGTTTCCTGTTGGCCGACTGGATCGGTCCCGCGTATTTGGCGGCGAACCGGATCTCCCCGTGGAGTCCCGCCAGCCGGGCGGCCGACGCGGCCAGGATCGTCTTGTCCAGGAGGGCGATTCTCCGCAACTGGGCCAGGGCCCCCTCCCGGTCTTCCCCGGCGAAACGAAGGAGGGCGATACAGACCCGGGACTCCCACTCCTGCCACATGGAGGGCTTCAGGGACAGGGCCTTGCGGAACCAGGCCTCGGCCTCTTTCTTCTTCCCCGATTCTTCGGCGAGCCTCCCGCAAAGGATGGCCGCCTCCGGGTCGGCGGGAAGTCTCTTGCCGTAATCCCGCGCCGCCTGGAGGGCTTCCTTCTTCTTCCCCTGGGCCCTTAGCACCTCCACCAGGACCCTAAGGGCCCTGGGGGTCTTTCGCCGGCGGGCTTCCGCCTCCAGGGGGGCAAGGCTTCCCGAGGCGAGGCGGACCTCGGCGGCGGCCTGGTCGAAGTAGGAAACCAGGAATTTCGGATAGCGGAAAACCCTCTCCACCGGGTCTTCCCGGGCGGGACGGGAGGCCTGGGCGGGGACGGGGCCCGCCGCGAGAAGAAGGAAGAGCAAAAGCCGGGTCGTCCCTTTCATGGCGTCACCTCGGCCGGTCCCCAGGACTCCCGTCTTGCGGGCAGGCGCCGGAGCAG
>JALUZX010000790.1 GCA_027011425.1 Planctomycetota bacterium | reverse complement strand
TCTCCTGGAAGAAGAGGGGGCCCGGGTGCTCGCCCTCTTCCGGGACCCCCTGGGCGGGAAGTGGCAGGTCCTGGCGGCCCTTCCCGTGGAGAAGGTGGAGCCCACCCCCTTCCAGAGGGACCTCTCGGCCCCCCACGTGGACAGGCTGGCCAAGGTGATGGATCGGCTCGACCGTTTCCTGGACCCCATCGTGGCCGTCCGGGGCGGGGAGGGGGTTTTCTGGACGCCCAACGGGCACCACCGCCTGGCGGCCCTCAAGAAACTGGGCGGCCGCTCCATCACCGCCCTGGTGCTTCCCGAGAGGGAGATGGCCTACCGGATCCTGGCCCTCAACACCGAGAGGGCCCACAACCTGAAGGAGCGTTCCCTGGAAGTGATCCGCATGGCCCGGGACCTGGCGGAGCTGGACCCGAGGCCGGAGAAGGAGTTCGCCGACCAGTTCGAGGAGCCCACCTTTCTCACCCTGGGGGCCTGCTACGAAAAGAAGGCCCGCTTCGCCGGGAGCGCCTACCGGCCCGTCCTGCGGAGGGTGGAGGCCTTTTTGGGGACCGCCCTTCCCAGGGCCCTGGGGACCCGGGAGAAGAGGGCCGAGACCCTCTTCGAACTGGACGAAGCGGTCTCCGAGGCCGTGGCGGCCCTCAAGGAGAAGGGTTTCGAGAGTCCCTATTTGAAGGTCTTCGTCGTGGCCAGGGTGAATCCCCTCCGGTTCCAGCGGGGGAAGAAGGCCTCCTTCGACGAGACCCTGGAAAAGATGATCCGCTCGGCCCGGCGTTTCGATCCCTCCAAGGTGAACCCGGCCCAGCTCGCCCGGGGGGGAGGGCCGCCGGAGGCCGCCGGGGAGGAGTGAGAAAGGTGGCGCCCTCCGGGATCCACGTGGGAACTTCCGGGTGGACCTACGACGAGTGGACCGGGCCCTTCTATCCGCCCGAGGCGACCGGGGCGGAACGGCTGGTCTACTACGCCGGGAGGTTCGATACGGTGGAGGTGAACTCCACTTTCTACCGCCTTCCTTTCGAGGGGATGATCGAGGGTTGGAACAAGAGGCTCCCTGCGGGGTTCCACCTGGTGGTCAAGGGCTCGAGGCGGGTGACCCACCTGAAGAAGCTCGCCGATTGCGGCGAGCCGCTGAGGGCCTTCCTGGACCGGGTCCTGGAACTGAAGACCCTGAAGGTGATCCTCTGGCAGCTTCCCCCTTCCCTCCACGAGGACATTCCCAGGCTGGAGGATTTCCTCGCATCCCTCCCCGGCGGGGTGCGCCACGCCCTCGAGTTCCGCCACGAGAGCTGGTGGGAGGGCAGGGCCGCCGAGACGCTCGAGCGGTTCGGGGCGGCCTTCGTCACGGTGAGCCATCCCCGGCTTCCCGGGGACGTGATTCCCACCGCCGATTTTCTCTACCTCCGCTTCCACGGGGAGGGCCCCAGGCTCTACGACTACGATTACTCCAGGCGTGAACTGGAGTCCTGGGCGGACCGGGTAAGGCCGCACCTGAAGGGCCGCAGCCTCTACGCCTTCTTCAACAACGACGTGAAGTGCCGGGCCCCCCGGAACGCCCTCCTGTTTCGCGAGATCCTCACGGGCGGAAAAGGCTGAGCCGGGCTTCCAAAAGCCTTGCAATTCACCCCGTGACCCCCCCCTTCAAAGCCCCACGAATGCGGCGGCGGAGGCGACTTCTCTACCTGGGGGAGGGCCGGGCTCTATTGGGTGAAGTGGCGGGAGAGCGCCAGGCCCTGCTCCTGGTAGTGGGAGCCCAGCGCCGGGTCGCCGTAGAGGTGCTCGGGGATGGTTGCGGTCCGGAAGTATTGCATCTTGAACAGGGCCTGGCCGTGCTCGACCAGGAAGGGCGCGTCGTGGGCCCTGACCTCCAATACCGCCCGGGCCGGGCCGAAGCCGTTGTCGAAAAAGCCGGCGTAGTTGGTCCGAAGCTCCCCGAGTCCCACGTCGAAGGGCAACATCTCGGCGGCCAGATCGGGGGGGACCCGGACCTTCTCCAGGGAAGCGAGGATGTAGAAGACCTCGGGCTCCAGGATCATCCTTCCCCCGGGCGGGGGCGGGATGGCCTCCCAGAAGTCCTCTTTTCTGTGGGCGCCCCGGCCGGCCAGGTCCACGAGCCCGCTGAACCTCCGGGCCCGGTATCCCACCACGGGGGGGCCGCCCGGGTCCGCTTCCAAAGAAACCCGCAGGATGAGCCCCTCCTCCACGTCCAGCTCCTCCGGGCCCAGGGGCCTGCCCCGCCCGTCCAGGGCCAGGGGATCCTGGGAGGCCCGCTCCCGTAGTTCCTGGTCCGTAAGCCTGGGCTCGCCCGTAAAGAATCGGACCTGGTTGAGGCTCAGGCCCTCCCAGAGGCGGACGCTGAAGGAGCGGGGCACCACCTCCAGGTAGAGGGGGCCCTTGTATCCCTCGGGGACTTCGTCGAAACGGGGACACCTGTCGGCCAGGACCCGGACGAAGATGTCCAACCTTCCCGTGGAGGACCTGGGATTGCACCGGGCCTTGAGGCCCGCCGGGAGGGAGAGTTTCTCCCGGACTTCCAGGATGTAGGGGTGGCCCCGCTCCAGGACGGCGCCCCGGGAGAGATCCAGCTCGAAGAGGGAGAGTTCTTCCAGCCTGGCGGCGACCCTCTCCTTTCCCGAAAGAAAGCCCGTCCGCACCCTCCAGGCCCGCTTCCCCACGGTCAGATCCAGGCTGGCCGGCTGGACCTGGCCCGCCTCCACCCCGGGGGAACTCCGGACGGTCCCCCGGCGGATCAGTTCGCCGATCTCCTGCCAGACCAGGATGCGCCCCGCTTCTCCCATGGGCCTAACCTCTCCCTGCCGCGGCGAAAGAGACCCCCTCTCCCTCCCGTTCCCTTTGTCGGGTCTACCGGCAGGCGGTAACATCCCCCATCCTTTTTTTCCACCGAGTTTCTTCGAACGAGTGGGACGAACATGAAGATCCACGAATACCAAGCCAAACAAGTTCTCAAGCGTTTCGGCGTGGCCGTCCCGGAAGGGAAGGTCTGCGTCACCCCCGAGGAGGCGGAAAAGGCCTTCCGCGACCTGGGCGCGCCCCTGGCGGTGGTGAAGGCCCAGATCCACGCCGGCGGCCGGGGCAAGGCCGGCGGCGTCAAGCTGGTCCGCTCCCCCGAGGAGGCCCGGGCCGCCGCCGAGGCCATGCTGGGCAAGCCGCTGGTGACCCACCAGACAGGCCCGGAGGGAAGGATCGTCCAGCGGGTCTGGGTGGAGAAGGGCTCCAAGGTGGCCAAGGAGTTCTACCTGGGGATCGCCGTGGATCGGGCCCGGTCGGCGCCGGTCATGATGGCCTCCGCCGAGGGGGGGGTGGAGATCGAGGAGGTTGCCGCCCGCAACCCCGAGGCCATCCTCAAAGAGAGGATCGATCCCGTCTTCGGCCTCTTTCCTTTCCAGGCCCGGAGGCTGGCCTTCGGCATCGGCCTGGGCGAGCCCAAGGTCCTCCGGGGCGCCGTGGAGATCATGACCCGCCTGGCCGAGGCCTTCGTCAAGCTCGATTGCTCGCTCGCGGAAATCAACCCCCTGGTCCTCACCGAGGAGGGGGCGGTCCTGGCCCTGGACGCCAAGATCAACTTCGACGACAACGGCCTCTTCCGCCATCCAGATGTGGCGGAACTCAGGGACCTGGCCGAGGAGGACCCCAAGGAGGTGGAGGCCGGCAAGTGGGATCTCTCCTATATCGCCCTGGACGGAAACATCGGCTGCATGGTCAACGGCGCCGGCCTGGCCATGGCGACCATGGATACGATCAAGTTATACGGCGGCGAGCCGGCCAACTTCCTGGACGTGGGGGGAGGGGCCGACAAGGACAGGGTTACGGCGGCCTTCAAGATCATCCTCTCCGACCCCCACGTGAAGGGCGTCCTGGTCAACATCTTCGGCGGTATCGTCCATTGCGACGTGATCGCCCAGGGGGTGGTGGACGCCGCCCGGGAGGTTGGGCTCCAGGTTCCCCTGGTGGTCCGCCTGGAGGGGACCAACGTGGACAAGGGCAAGGAGATCCTTGCCGCCTCGGGGCTCGCACTCCAGGCGGCCTCCTCCATGGACGAGGGAGCGCGCAGGATCGTGGAACTGGTTGCCGGCAAAGGGGGTGGAAAATGAGCATTCTCGTCGATCAGGATACGAAGGTCCTCGTCCAGGGAATCACGGGCAGGAACGGTTCCTTCCACGCCCACCACTCCCTGGCTTGCGGCACCAAAGTCGTGGCCGGCGTGAGCCCCGGCAAGGGAGGAGGGTCCGTGGAGGGCGTTCCCGTGTTCGACACCGTGGCCGAGGCGGTGGAGAAGACCGGCGCCGAGGTGAGCGTGATCTTCGTTCCCGCGCCTTTCTGCGCCGACGCCATCTGCGAGGCCGCCGACGGGGGGGTCCGCTTGATCGTGGCCATCACCGAAGGGATTCCCGTCATGGACATGGCCCGGGTCAAGGCCTACCTGGCCGGCAAGGAGTGCCGCCTTGTGGGGCCCAACTGCCCCGGCGTCATCACTCCCGGCGAGGGGGACCGGGCCTGCCGGATCGGGATCATGCCCGCCTATATCCACAAAAAAGGAAAGATCGGCGTCATCTCCCGCTCCGGGACCTTGACCTACGAGGCGGTCTGGCAGTTGACCCAACTGGGCCTGGGCGAGTCCACCTGCGTGGGCATCGGCGGCGATCCGGTCAACGGCACGAGCTTCACGGACCTTCTCGCACTCTTCGAGAAGGACCCCCAGACGGAAGGGGTGGTGATGATCGGCGAGATCGGCGGCTCCGCCGAGGAGGAGGCGGCCCGCTTCATCCAGGAGAAGATGACCAAGCCCGTGGCCTCCTTCATCGCCGGCCTCACCGCTCCCCCGGGGCGCCGGATGGGCCACGCCGGGGCCATCATCTCCGGGGGCAAGGGGACGGCCAAGGACAAGATCGCCGCCCTGGAGGCCGCGGGAGTCAAGGTGGCCCGGGATCCCTCGGTCATCGGCAAGACCATGCTGGAGGCCCTGGAAGGAAAATGAGTCCCGTCACCCCCCAGGCAAGGTGGCTGGAAGAGTTCCTCGGGAAGGCCGCGGTCTGGACCACGGTCTTCCTGGGGCTCTTGATCATCTTCCTTCCCCTCCTGCCCGGGTGGATCGCGATCCAACGGCTCGGGGAGGCGGGCTTCGTCCGGGTCCTGGTGGGGTTTCTTTTCTTCTACGTGGCGGCCATGATCAAGGAGCGCTACCGGTTGAAATCCCGGTTCATGGACCTCATGGAGGCCTTCGACGCCTTCAATTCCGCTCTTTTTGGGAAAAACTTCAAAGTCACGAGGGAGGCCGTAACTTACCTGGTGACTTCTCTCGCCTCGTCCAATCCATCGGTCCGGGAGAAGGCCCACGCCCTCCTGGTGAAGATGACGGGGCAGGAAATGGGGCCCGACTATGAAGCGTGGAAAGATTGGTGGGACAAGAACAGGCTGACCTATCAGCCGGTCCAGCATGAGGCCGGCGAGGCCAGGGAAAGGTCGGAATCATGATGGCTTTCTTCACGGGGATGCCCGGTTACCTGGAGGTGCTGATCATCCTCTTCGTGGCCCTCCTGCTTTTCGGGAACCGCCTTCCCAACGTGGCGCGCTCCCTGGCCCAGGGAATCGTGGAGTTCCGCAAGGGCCTCAAGGGAGAGCCCGAGAACCAGGAAGAGAAGAAGGCCCTCCCCCCGGCGGGGGGCCAGCAGGCGCCCGGGGTCCCCCAGGG
>JALUZX010000789.1 GCA_027011425.1 Planctomycetota bacterium | reverse complement strand
TTCCAAGCCTCAGGAGCCCCTCCCCTCTCCCGGCCCGGTGCAGGTCCTTCTCCTGGGACCCCAAGGGGAATGCCTCGGGGAGGAAACCTTTACGGCCGGGAGAGGGGAGGGGCTCCTGAGGCTTGGAACGGCCCGAGGCGGCGGGACGCGGCTGGAGGGAAAGGTCCTTGGGCCTGAAGGAAGGCCCGTGGAAGGGGCCCGGGTCGTTTTTTTCCCTCTTTCTTTGCGCGGAAGAAAAAGTCCTCTTCCGCCGGAAGAGGACTGGAACCCTTTTCTGGCCGCCCGGGTCCGGGTGGAAGGAGTCGCAGACCGGGAGGGGAGGTTTCTGCTTTCGCCCGGCCCGGTCTCGCGGGGCCTCCTGCGCGTTGCGGACAGGGCCTCCCGGGCGGAACGGGCCCTGGCGGTGGACCTGCCCCGAAAAAGCCCTCTCCTTGTCCGCCTGGAGGAGGGGGCGTCCCTGGAGATTCCGGACCTTGGATTCGAACAGGGCGCCCCGCCCTCTCTCCTTTCCGGGGGGCTCCGGTGGAGCCTCTTCAGGAAAGGCGGGGGCAGGGTGGAGAAGGGCCGGGTCCGGTGCCTTCCCTGGGTGCTTTCCCGGCTCGAGCCTGGGGATTGGGTTCTCCGCCTGGAGGGGGGAGGCAGGAAGGCCCGCCTGGATCTCCGGCTCCTCCCGGGCCGGGCCCTACGGTTGAAGCCGGTTCTCCGTTGAAACCCGGGGAAGGAGCATCCTCTCCGCGAAGGCCTCGGTGAACCGTTCCGTCCCGGCCAGTTCCACGTAGCGGATCTTTTCGGCGATCTCCAGGATTTCCTTCCACGCCCGGTCGCCCAGGATGGCCCTGGCCCCCGCGCCGGCCGCGTTTCCGACTTGCCGGAAACGTTCGGGAGGAAGTGGGGGAACCATGCCCACAGCCCGGGCGCTCTCCAGATCCAGGTAGGTCCCGAAGGCCCCGGCCAGGAAGAAGGTCTCGATTTCCCCTTCTTCCACCCCCGCTTCTTCCAGGAGCACGTCCAGGCCGGCCCGCATGGCGCCCTTGGCGACCTGGATCTCCTGGATGTCCCTGCGGGTGAGGAAGATGGGCTCTCCATGGCCTGTGAGGGCGGGTGGAACCAGTTCGAACCGTAGGCCTCCCTCGCCCCGCCCCAGCCTGGAGTCTTCCTTGGGCTTGAAGCGGCCCGAATCCACCAGGAAGTCTTCCTTCACCAGGGCGGCCAGGGCGTCCAGGACCCCCGAGCCGCAGATCCCAAGGGGAGGGCGCCCCTCGATGGTGGAGAAGGCCAGGACTCCCTTCTTCAAGGAGACCTTCTCCACGGCGCCGGGGGAGGCGCGCATGCCGCACCGGATCCGGGCCCCTTCGAAGGCCGGCCCCGACGCGGTGGAACAGGACCAGATTCGCCCATCCTTTGCCAAGGCAACTTCCGTGTTGGTCCCGATGTCCATCGCCGCGGCGGTTCCCGGCGTCTCATGGAGTCCCGTGGCCAGGATCATGGCCAGGTGGTCGGC
>JALUZX010000788.1 GCA_027011425.1 Planctomycetota bacterium | reverse complement strand
GCCTGTCTCGGTGGAGACCTTCACCCGGTCTCCCACCTTGATGTGGTTGGGGACCTTGAGCTTGTGCCCCGTCTCCAGGACGGCGTTCTTGGTCACGTTCGTGGCCGTGTCGCCCCGGACGGCCTCTTCGGCCTCCGCGATGGTGAGTTCCACCGCGGCGGGAAGATCCACCGAGACGGGCTCCCCTTCGTGGAAGGTGACCTGGATGGGCGTATCCTCGGTGATGAAGGGCATGGCGTCCTGGATCACCTCGGGGGGAAGGGTGAACTGTTCGTAGGTCTCGCTGTCCATGAAATGGGCCCCCGAGGCGTCCTTGTAGAGGAAACTGCAGGGGCGCTTGTCCAGGTAGGCCGTCTCCACCTGGGCGCCCGAGGGAAGGCGCATGTCCTTGCGCGCACCCGTCTGGATGTTCCTCAACTGGATCTGGTTGATGGCTCTCTTGTTGCCGGGAGTGATGTGGGTGTAGCTCATCACGTACCACAATCCCCCGTCCATCTTGAGGACCATGCCCTTGCGGATCTCCGTCGCTCTGATGTTCGCCATGCCTCTTTCTTTCTAGTAAGACTTTCTCAACCGGGAAGAAGGAATTCCCAGGGCCTTCCGATACTTGGTGACCGTCCGTCTGGCAAGCTTGACGCCTTTTTCCTTCTGAAGCTTCTCCACGATCTCGTCGTCCGACAGGGGGTGCTTCTTGTCCTCGGCGTTCACGATCTCACGGACCCATTCCTTGATGGTGTTCTGGCTCAGCGCCTTCCCCTCTTCGTTGGTGGTTCCCGTGGAGAAGAACCTCCTCAACTCGAAGATGCCCCTGGGGGTCTGCATGTATTTCCCCGAGATGGCCCGGCTCACCGTGGAGATGTGGACCCCGATCGCGTCGGCCACGTCCTGCATCTTCATGGGCTTGAGCTTCTCCACTCCCTGCTCGAGAAACTCCTTCTGCTTCTCCACCAGGACCTGGCTGATTCTCTGGAGCGTGCTCTGTCTCTGCTGGATGGCGTCCATGAAGGCCCGGGCCGTTTCGATCTTCTTGCGGAGGTATTCGTAGACTTTCTTGTCCTTCTTCGCCTCCTTGAGAAGCTTCTTGTAGACCGGGGAGATTTGGAGGGACGGGAGGGGATCCCTGACCACCTGGACCTCGTAGCGCCCGTCCACCTCCTCTACCACTACGTCGGGAACCACCGTGTAGTTCACTTCCCTGCCGAACTCGGCGCCGGGCTTGGGGTTGAGGTGGCGCAGGAATTCCAGGGCTTCCTTGACCTCTTCCATGGATTTCCCTGTCTGCCGGCAGACCTTGGGGAGGCGGTTCATCAGGATGTCTTCCAGGTGGTCCTGGATGAGGGTGCGCAGGAAAGAATGGTCCCCGTCGAAACGGTCCAGCTGGAGGAGCAGACTCTCCTTCAGGTCCCGGGCCGCCACGCCGGGTGGGTCCATTTTCTGGACGATTCGGATGGCCTCCTCGGCCTGTTCCTTCGTGACCCCTCCCCCCGCCTCCCGGGCGATCTCCTCAGGCGTGACCAGGAGGCGGCCGTTGTCGTCCATGTTGTAGATCACCAGCTCCACGAGACGCCGCATGGTGGGGGTCAGGTCCAGCATGGCGAGCTGTTCCAGGAGATACTCCGCCAGGGTGACCCCGGCGACGGCCGTGTTCTGCAATGCCTCGTGCTTGGCGTCCTCCCCGTCCTCCCCTCCCTTACGCCCTCCCGGCACGGGCCTGAAATCAAGAGACCGTTTTTCAAGTTCTTCCAGGGTCTCGTAGAGAGCCGAAACGGGTTCCCCCAGGTCCTCTCCCCCCCTTGCCTCTTCCTGGCGGAGAAGTTCTCCCCTCTCCTCCCGTTCCCTCTCTGTCTGGTCCTGGTCCTGCTCCTTGACCTCCAGGAAGACGTTTTCCTGGAGTTCCTGGTCGATCCTCTCCTTCAGCTCCATCAAGGGCTGCTGGAGGATCTGCATGGCCTGGATCATCTGGGGCGACTGGAGGAGGCGAAGCTCCTGCCGGTGGCTCAGGTTGAGTCCTATCCTGGGGTTCACGTCGGTCCGTTTCTCTGGCGTCTTCTTCGAGGCCCCTTGCTTGGGGGACCAGTCTCGATTCTAGCCGCCTCCGGCGAAAAGAGAAACTCCGGTTACAGGACCTGCACGACCCTGGCCAGAAGCTGGGTCGCCCGGACCATGTCCTCCAGGCGGATGTTTTCCTGGGAAGTGTGGGGGAGGGCCATGCCCGTCCCCAGCACGAGGGAAGGAATCCCCCGGGCGAAGAAGACGTTGGCGTCGCACCCGCCCGAGGCGGCGTAGAGCTGGACTCCCCTCCCGAGGGAGAGGGCGGCTTCTTTCACGGCCAGGATCAGGGGATGGGAGGGGGGTAGGTCGAGAGCCGGGTGAAGAGGTTCGATTCTGGCTTCCAGGCCCGGTTTCCATGTTCTTCCCCCCAGCACCACCCGGCGGCCCTGGATGGCGGCCATGGCCGCCTTGTAGAGGTCGTGGGTCACCCGTTCGAGGGTTTTCTTCTCCAGGGAGGAGACTTCCCCCTCCACCACGCAGGAAACGGGCACCTTCCCCGCTCCCCCTGAACTCCGGATGGAGGAGACGTTTGCCGTGGTCAGGGCGTCGATACGGCCCAGCGGCATGGCAGCCACGGCCTGGGCCGCCATTTCCACGGCGTTCAAACCAAATTCCGGTTCTCTTGTCAGATGGGCCTCCTTGCCGCGGAAGTGGAACTGGAAGGAATTCTTGGCCGGGGCCTTGTGGATGAGGCGATCCACCGAGCCTCCGTCCAGGACCAGGGCGCCGGCGGGCTTCCTTTTGGGGAATTCGGCGGCCCGGGCCCCCTTGAGGCCCGTTTCCTCCTGGACGGTGAAAAGAATGTGCAGGTCCGGCCTGGGCCCCGGGCGGTGAAGAAGGAGCCGGAGGGCGTGGAGGATCACTACGATCCCCGACTTGTCGTCCGCCCCCAGCGGGGTGGACCCATCGCTGCGGATGCACCCTTTCTCCACAAGGGGGCGGACCCCGGCGGCTTCGGAAACCGTGTCCATGTGGGCCGAGAGCAACAAGGACGGTCCGCCTTTGGTTCCCGGAAGGAAACCATGGAGGTTTCCCGTCTCTCCTCCCAGGAGTTCACCCGTACGGTCCGTAACGCACCGGATCCCCAGCTCCTCCAGTTTCTCCCTGCACCAGGCCGCCACCTCCCCCTCTTTGCCGGAAGGGGAGTCCATCTGGACCAGGGTGAGAAAGTCCTCCAGCAGGGCTCCAGGGTCCGCTTGGAGCCCATACCTTCCCACCGTCTCCTCCCCGGGGAAGAGGGTAGTCTTTTTCATGCGGCGCCTTCTTCCGGGCTGGATGGGTTCAATCCCACAGAAGAGCCGGGGAGCCCTGGGGGTTCTCCTGCTCCTTCTCTTCCCTTCGGCTTCCACCGAGGCCGGTCTTGGGGGCCCCCGGTTCCTTTCCTCCCGTCCGGGTTCGTTTCGGGCCATCCTTTCCTCGGGAAGGGTCCTTTCCGGCCTTCCCCTGGGGCGGGCCAGGAGGGGGAGACTTCTCTTCCGGCTTGGAAGCGGAAAGATCCTCTCCCTTCCAGTGGTCCGGCTCCGCCGCCTGGAGCCCCTGCCGAAGGTGCGGGTGATCCTTCCGGGCAGAAAAAGCCGTTTCCCGGAAAAGGAGGTGGAAGCCCGCCGGTGGGTCCGCCTTCTCTACTCCCCCAAGGGGACCGACCGGGATAGGGGGGAGGAGGAACTCGTCCGCCTGGGCCGCCCCATTCGACCCCTCCTCCACAAACTGGTCTGGACAGGTCCTCCCGAGGTCTCCCTCAGGGCCCGCCGGGCCTTGCGAAGAATCGAGGCTCTCCCCTGGGATCAGCGAGGTCCTTGGAAAGGCGCGGAGTAGAGGGCCAGGAACGCCCGGAGAACCACGAACAGGGTCACGACCACAGCCAGGGCGTAGAGGCCCGTGCCCGCCGCGCCGGCGAGAAACCGGGCCTTTCGCGAGAAGAGGTCTTCCAGGTTCTTCCCGCAATCGGCCAGGCTCTCCTGGAGGCGGCCGGTTTTCTCCCCGGAAAGGAGGAGGCCCGAGCAGGTCTCTTCCAGGTTCAAGGCCCGGATCAGGGCCCTGGCGGGAGGGAGGCCCTTGGAGAGGGCCCGGCCCCACAGGATCAGCCCTTGCTTCAGGCTGGGCGCCGAGACCGAACGGGCGGCCAGGTCCAATGCCTCGTCCCAGAGGACCCCGGCCCCATGGAGTTCCCCGAGAAGGAAGAGGGCGCGCCTTTTTTCTCCAAGGAGGAACCAGGCCCCAAAAAGGGGCCAGCTTTCCAGGGTCCCTTTCCGCCAGGCCCTTCCCGTTTGCCATGCCAGGACCAGGATCCCCAGGTCAAGGGCGGCCCACCAAAGAAGAAAAGAGGTCAGGGCCGGTCCGAATCCCCGGTGGAGCAGGAGGGGGATCTGGAGGGGCGCCAGGGCCAGGTGGAGCACGAGAAGGGGGTAGGCCGCCCGGCCCAGGGCCGCCCGGGCAGCCCGGCGAGTCTCTTGGCGGAACCGGGCCAGGGCCTGGAGGCCCTGGGGGAGTTTCCCCACTCTTTCCAGGGCTTCCAGGAAGGCCGCCTCCCCGGGGCTCACCCAGCCTGCCCGGCGGAGAAGGGCGCAGATCTTTTCTCCCCGGGAGAGGGATGGTGTGTCTTTTCCCAAGGCCGAGGCCAGGGCCTGGTCTGGAGGAATGCCCCTGTCCAACAGCCAGGAGAGGTTTTCCAAGGCCTGGGCCTCATTGGGGAAGGGCTGGGAGAAAAGCCCCCAAAGCGTGGAAAAGAGTGAAGTTCGGCCCATCGTCCCGGGTCCTGAAAATCTTGCTTTCTTCGACTTCCAAGGCCAGGATGACCCTATCACCCCGTCCTTCAAAGGCCTTTTCCCGGGGTGTTGGAAGGTCGGTGAAAAATTTTTGGAAAGGGGGTTGAAACTGGTGGAAAAGTGTGGATACTTTCTCCTTGCCTGATTGCCTGAAAGACTTCGAGCGACCAGGTTTGCAAGCAGGGACAGGCTACGAGGTGGAGATTCTTCCCCTCCCTAACCGCCCTCTCCTCCTTGTAGCCATCCCCTTTTCGTAAGGTTCCCCTCCCCTGGAGGGGAACCTTTTTTATGGGGCCTCCGGGGGGCGACCCCCGAGAGAAAAAAAAGAGAGGTGAGGAGCCTATGGCTGGGGGGAAGAGAGATCGGAAACCAGGTGAGAGGCCCTTGGAGGAAAAGGTTCCCCGGGTGGAGCCGCCCGGCGAGGAAGCCCTCTTCAACGAGGCCCAGGTCCTTCACCTCCTCAAGGTGGAGTTCGCCCGGGCCCGGCGGTATCGACAGCCTCTTTCATGCGCCCTCCTCTCGGTGGACCGGCTGGACGAAAAAGCCGACCTCCACGGTCCCCGGATCCGGGGGCTCCTTCTCAAGGAGGTCATGCTCTTTCTCAGGAAGGCCGTTCGAGTTTCGGATTTCCTCGGGGTCTACGAGCGGGAGGGGATCTTGCTCCTTCTGCCCCACACGGACCTGGAGGGGTGCCGGACCCTGGCGGAGCGGGTCAAGGAGGAGGTGAAGAAGCATGAGTTCCTCGTGGAGGGCAAGTCTTTCCATGTGACCCTTTCCATCGGGATCGCCGCCTCCTCGGGAAAAGACCTCCTCTTTCACGACGCCTTGCTCAAAGGCGCGGAGCGGGCCTGTTACTTCGCCCAGGAACGGGGCGGAGACTGGGTGGCTGCATGGGAAGGAGGGG
>JALUZX010000787.1 GCA_027011425.1 Planctomycetota bacterium | reverse complement strand
ATCCCTCCCCGGCGCGCCCGGTCCCAACCGGAAAAAGAAATCCCATGACCGCCCCTCTGGCCCACCGCCTTCCCTCTCCCGACCCAGACGCGGGGCGCCTTCTCGCCGTCCTCGGCAGGAAAACCCCCAACCGGATTCCTCTCTTCGAACTCGGGATCGCCGACAACGTCCTGGAAGCCTTCCTGGGCAAACCCATGCCTCCCAGGCCGGAAGGGGATTCCCTGGAGGAGATGCGCGCCTGGATGGCCCCCAGGGTGGAGGCCTGGTGGCGGATCGGCTTCGATTACATGCTTGTGCGGGCCGACTCCCCTTTCGACCTCCGGAAGCTCGCCTCCCATGCCGATGGGGACCGGACCTGGATGGAAGAGCACAAGGGAATCGTCTCCACCTGGGAGGACCTGGAACGTTTTCCCTGGCCCGAATCTATCGGGTTCGCCCGGAGCGAGGCCACCCTCTCCCTTCTGCCGGAAGGCATGGGGGGGATCATTTTCTCCGGCGGTGTCCTGGAGTGGGCCACGGTGCTGATGGGCATGGAAGGCTTCATGATGGGCCTCCACGACGATCCCGATCTCGTCCGCGAGGTAGTGGACCGGGTGGGCCGGGCCATCCTGATGACCTTCGAGGGCCTGGTGGGGGAAGAGAAGATCCTGGCCCTCTGGCTCGGCGACGACCTGGGCTTCCGCTCCTCCACCCTGATCCACCCCAGGCACATCGAGGAGCTTCTCTTTCCCTGGTTCAAGCGCTACGCCGACCTGGCCCACGCCCGTGGAAAGCCTTTCATCTTCCACAGTTGCGGCAACATCGAGTCTGTGATGCCGGGGCTGATCGAAAAGGTGGGCATCGACGCCCGCCACAGCTTCGAAGACGCCGTCGTCCCGGTGGAGGAAATCAAGCGCCGGTGGGGCGACAAGGTGGCCGTCCTGGGGGGAGTGGACGTAGATCTCTTGAGCCGGGGCGCGCCGGAGGCCATCCGGGCCCGGACCTTGGAGATCCTGGAAGCATGCGCTCCAGGAGGAGGCTACGCCGCCGGCTCGGGCAACTCCATCCCCGACTACGTTCCCCCCGGGAACTACCTGGTCCTCCTGGAGGCCGTCCGGGAGTTCGAAAGCTCCTCCTGAAGCTTCCCCGCTCCTCCGGGCCCGGAGGACTTCTCCTTCCCTGGAAGGAAACCAGAATGAACATTCCCCGTTGGAGGAAGGTTTCCCCTTCCCGGCGGCGGTTCCTCCCCGGGATTTCTTCCCGGTTACTCAACGGCCCGAATCTTTCTTACCGGGATCTTTCTTTTCTTTCTTCGATCCTCCTCCCCATGAAATACGGAAGACAATTTCCTTGTTCCTGCTGACTGGGCTTTCCCAGCCCAGGTCCCGGGCGAGGGGGTCCCCCTGGGACCTGGAGGCCCCGGGCGGGATCCCGCCGAGGATTTCCACGCGGAAGCCTTTTTCTTCCAGCCGTTTCAAGGCCGGAAGCAATCGCTCGTCCCCGGCCGAGACGATCCGCCACTCCCGGCCC
>JALUZX010000786.1 GCA_027011425.1 Planctomycetota bacterium | reverse complement strand
GAAAAGGGAAGCGAAAGGGAATGAAGACCGGCTTCCTGGCCGGGCAGGGCGGACGAGAGGGCGTTCTCGAGGGGGGGGCCCCAAGGTAGAGGGAAATGCGGCTGAAGCGGCTGGAAATCCTGGGATTCAAATCTTTCGCCGAGAAGACCACCTTCGTCTTCGAGCCGGGGGTGACGGGCATCATCGGCCCCAACGGGGCGGGCAAGTCCAATGTGGTGGACGCCATCAAGTGGGTCATGGGAGAGACCCGGCCCACAAGCCTCAGGGGCTCGGAGATGCAGGACGTCCTCTTCAAGGGGTCCGACGGAAAGGCTCCGGCCGGGTTCGCCCAGGTGATCCTGGTCCTGGACAACGAGGACGGCTTCCTCCCGGGCCGGGGACCCGAAGTCTCCATCGGGCGCAGGCTCTTCAAGACGGGAGAGAGCGAATACCTGGTGGACCGCCAGGTGGTGCGCCGCAAGGACCTGAAGGAACTCCTCCTCGACACGGGTCTTGGGGTGGGGGCCTACTCCGTCATGGAACAGGGGAAGATCGACGCAGTCCTCTCGGCCAACCCCGAGGAGCGGCGCCGGATCTTCGAGGAGGCCTCGGGGATCTCCCGCTTCAAGCTCCGCCGGAAGGAGGCGGTCCGGAAGCTGGAGCGGACCGAGCAGAACCTGCTTCGCCTGGGAGACCTGCTGGAGGAGAAACAAAAACGTCTTCGCTCCCTCAAGATCCAGGCGGGCCGGGCCAGGCGATACAAGGAACTCCTGAGGCGGCTCAGGGATCTCCGGGTGGCCCTGGGCCTGGAGGACGTGCGGGAGGCCCGGGAACTCTCCCTTCGGGTCGAGGCCGAAGCCGGGGAGAAGGAGGCCGCCCTGGGCGCGGTCCAGGAGGCCCTGGAGGAATTGCTCCGCCGGGAGGAGGAGGTCCGGGCCGACGAGGAGCGCCTGGAAGAGGAACAGGAGGTTCTCAATGCCTCCTTGAGCGAGGTCCGTTCCCGGGAAGAAGGATGCCGCGAGAGGATCCGGGGCCTGGAGCAGAAGAAGGCCTCCCTGGAGGAACGGGTCCGGGAGGCGGGGGACCAGAGGAAGCGCATCCTGGACTCCCGCAAGCGCCAGGAGGAAGAGTATTTCCAGGCCCGCGAAAAAGCCCAAGAAGTGGCGGCCTTTCTTGAGGAGGAGGAGCGCAGACTCGCCTCGGCCCGCTCGGTTCACGCCGAGTGGGCGGCCAAGAGAAGGGAGGCCCTGGAAGAGCGCCAGGCCGCCGAGTCGGCGAGCCTGGAACTCCTTCATGAAATCTCCCGGGCCGGAAACCGGGTGAGCGACGCCGAGGCCAGGCTCCGGGCCATGGAGGAAGGGATCGCCAAGATCCGGGCCCGTTCCCTGGAGCTGGAGGAGAGCCTGCAGGAACTCTCCGGGCGGATCCGGGCCCTCCAGGAGGAGGAGAAGAAGGCCGCCCGCAGGGAGGAGGAGGCCGCGGAAAGCCTCGAGCGGGCCCGGGCCGAGCTGGAGGGCGCCCGGGAGCGGGG
>JALUZX010000785.1 GCA_027011425.1 Planctomycetota bacterium | reverse complement strand
TTGGAAATGGAAGAGGAAGTGGGCCGCCCCCGCCGCCCTGGCCCTCCTGGCCCTGGAACTGGCCGGGGCCGTCCCGGCGAAGAGGCCCGAACGAAAGGACCCCTTCCTCCCGCCGCCCTACGCCCGGTTCCTCCTGGCGGAGAGGAAAGCCGGGAAGGTCACCCGCTCCATTTCCTTCCAGGGAATCCTCTGTCCCGACACCTCGGCGGCCCTCGGCCTGGACGACTTGAGGATCAACGACGCCGTGATCATCGGCAGGTTCGGGCGCTTCGCCCGGGCCTGCGTGGACGGGAGGATGCAGGGAGGGATCCTGGCGCCCGGCCTCTTCCCCCCTTTCGAAGGCAAGCTCCTGCGCCTCCCCGAATTCTTCCAATCCCGGGCCTTCTTCCGGCAGGCCGCCGCCGAGGCCGGGGAGAAGCGGCGTGACCGGATCACCAGGGATTTCGCTCTCGGGAATCCCGTGATGGACGCCCTGGGGGTCAACCGCCTCCTCCTTTGGGAACCTGTTGGAAAGGAAGGAGCCCTCTCGAGGGTCGCCCCAGGGAGATGGAAGTTCCTCGGAAATCCCGGAGGGATCAGCATCTACGAAAACCGCCTCTGCCCGGGGCGGGCCTTCCTCCCGGAGACCGTTCAAGGGGCCTCCACCCGGGAGGAATCCCTGGACTGGGTTTCCAACCACCGGAACGACCTTCTCGAAAAGGCCGTCGTGGAAGGGGCCCCTCCCTCCTGGCTGGGAAAACAGGCCGCATCCCCGGGGGACAGGGTGGAGTGCCGCTTCACATCGAAAGGGCTCCTGGACATCCAAGTGAAGCTGGCCCATCCCAGAGTGCTGGTGGTCTCGGAGGCTTGGTATCCGGGCAGGAAGGCCCTTCTCTACGACCAAGAGAACCACAGGGGGCGGGAGATCCCCTGCAGGCCCGGGGATCTCTGCATGACCGCCCTCCGGGTCCCCGCCGGAAGGCACCGCCTGCGCCTTGCCCTGGACCACAAGGCCTTCAAGGGGGGGCTCCTTTTCTTCCTGGCCGGGCTCCTCCTGGTCTTTCTGGTCCTGGGCCCGGCCACCTGGGTAAAGCCCCTCTTCAAGCGGTGATCCGGGCCCTTCCGATACCTTTGAAGGGAGATTCATCCGGGGCATCCTTGGCAGCCCCTCCTCCCGGGAAGGTATAAGGACCAGGACATGAAAGGCATCGACACCAGGCTGGAAGGGTTCGTGCGGGCCTTCTTCCAGGAAACCTTCCGGTTCAACCGCGCTCCCACCCCCCTCTCCCCGGGAGATCCCTCCCCCTGGGAGCGGGGCCTGGACCGGGAGGACCTCAACCGGGTGGCCTGGTTCCTCCGGGACGACCTGGGCCTGGAGATCTCCCGGGAAGAGACCGCCGCCCGGGACCTCTCCTCGCCGGAGAAAGTCCTGACCTTCCTGGCGGAGAGGGACGTTCCCCCCCCTGCCTCTTCCTGGCCGCCGGAAAAGCACGTGGGACGCTTCCTCCTCCAGGGGGCCTCCCGGGGGTTGGAC
>JALUZX010000784.1 GCA_027011425.1 Planctomycetota bacterium | reverse complement strand
CTCCATGGAGCAGGAGCGGATCCTCTCCTTCACCACGGAGACCACTTCCGAGGCGGGGATCCGCTCCTGCTCCATGGAGTCCCGGTCCCGGATGGTGACCGTCCCGTCTTCCAGGGTGGTCCCGTCCACGGTGATGCACCAGGGGGTGCCCACCTCGTCCTGGCGCCGGTAGCGCCGGCCGATGGCGCCCTTTTCGTCGTAGAAGGAGCTGACCCCCGCCTCCCGGAGTTCCCGGGCGATCTCCCGGGCCTTCCCGGGAAGGCCGTCCCGGCGCACCAGGGGGAAGACCGCCGCCGTGACGGGGGCGATCTCCGGGTGGAGGTGAAGGACGACGCGGACCTCCTTCTTGCCCTTGGAATTCACCAGTTCCTCTTCATCGTATCCGTCGATGAGGAAGGTGATGAGGGCCCGGTCCACGCCGGCGGCGGGCTCCACCACGTGGGGCACGTAGGACTCCCGGGTCTCCTCCTCGAACACCGCCAGCCGCGCCCCCGAGTATTCGGCGTGCCGCTTCAGGTCGAAGTCCCCTCGCTTGGCGATCCCTTCCAGCTCGGACCAGCCGAAGGGGAAGAGGTATTCCACGTCGGTGCAGCCCGTGGAATAGTGGGCCAGCTCCTCGGGCTCGTGGGGCCTCAGCCGGAGGTTTTCGCGGCGCACGCCGTACTTGACATACCACTCGAACCTCTCCTTGACCCAGTATTCATACCACTTGTCGTCCTCGCCGGGCCGGATGAAATACTCCATTTCCATCTGCTCGAATTCGCGCATCCGGAAGACGAAGTTGCGGGCCACGATCTCGTTGCGGAAGGACTTGCCGATCTGGGCCACGCCGAAGGGGGGCTTGAGGCGGGAGGAGTTGAGGACGTTGAGGAAGTTGACGAAGATCCCCTGGGCCGTCTCGGGCCGGAGGTAGACGATGGACGCCGAGTCCTCCACAGGCCCGAAGTGGGTCTTGAACATCAGGTTGAACTGGCGGGGTTCGGTGAGTTCGCCCCCGCACTCGGGACACTTGTCCCCTTCCACATGGTCGGCCCGGAAGCGCCGGCGGCACTGCTTGCAGTCCACCATGGGGTCGTGGAAGCCCTCCACGTGCCCCGAAGCCTCCCAGACCCGAGGGTGCTGGATGATGGCCGAGTCCAGGCCCACCACGTCTTCCCGGGCCGTGACCATCTCCTTCCACCAGGCCCGCTTGACGTTCTGCTTCATCTCCACCCCCAGCGGCCCGTAGTCGTAGCTCGCCGAAAGCCCGCCGTAGATTTCGCTGGAGGGAAAGATGAAGCCCCTGCGCTTGCACAGGGAGACGATCTTTTCCATCAGGTCCTGGGGCTCTTTCTGCATGGAGAGACTCCTTGTCCGGTCCGGCCTGCCCGGGCGCGAGAGGGCTGGAGGGAAAGGGCCCCTGTATAGACGAGGGGGGAGTCCGGGTCAAACCTGGAGGGCCCGCCGGGTATGATCACCCCCATGAACGAGCCGCCCTCTCCCGACCCAAGGCCCGCCCCTCCGCGGGGAGAGGA
>JALUZX010000783.1 GCA_027011425.1 Planctomycetota bacterium | reverse complement strand
CTCCCCGCCCGGCACCGTCCTCCTCCAGGCATCCCTCCAGGAAATCGAGGAGGGCCGGAGGGACCTGGGCGGCGGCAGAGTTCCGGCTGTGCGGAAATGGAGGAATTTCCCGCCTGTAGACTAGGCGGCACCGGGGACAGGCGATCCAGGGAAGGGGATCCTCCCCTCCGGAATCCTCCGCCGCAGAGCCGCAGGCCGGACAGAAGAGGCGGACCTTTTTTCCTCCTTCCTCTTTTTCCCCGGGCAGGGGGGAAAAATCCGGAGTCCCGGTGCGCCCGGTCAGCCGGGCGGCCGCCGAGGAGAGGGCGGCCTTGTATCGCTCACGATTGTAGCAGACATAGAGGTTTTCGTGCCTCCCCAGGCACCCGGCGCCCCAGGGCCACCCACCCACCACCTCCACGTGGAGGACGTCCCGGCGGCAGAAGTCGCTGAGGGTCAAAGCGGAGATTCCCGAGGAAACCCCCACGAAGAGGTCGCACCTGTTGTAGAACTCCGCGTTGAGCCGGAAAGGCTCCCTGCACCAGTAGGCCTTGGGATAGAGCTCCTTGAAGGCATTCAAGAAGGAGGGCCTGTTTCCCGAGGTGAAGAGAAAGACCGGCGAAAGGGGCTCCAGGATCTCCACCAGGTCGAAGGCGAAATCCTCCTCCCAGACGGATTGGTCCGAGAAGAATTCCACCTCCACCAGGACCCGGGGCCCTTCCGGGAGGGATCGCCAGTAACGGTCGGCCTGGGCCATCTCCTTCTCCGAGAGGCGAAGGACGAATTCGAAGGGAACCGTCCAGTTCAGTCCCGCCGCATCCCGGACCGTTTCGAAGACCGTCCGTCCCTTATGTACATCCGGGTTCATGTAGGCCGCGGGGGTGAAAAAGCGCGTCCAGGGCCGGGCGGCCCGGAGCCTCTCGATCTCCCCGTCCAGTTCCAGGGGGTCCCCCTCCAGGCCGATCACCTCGTCCACGCAGGGGTTCCCGTCGAGAAGGTCTTCGTATGCTTTCGATGTATACCAGACGACCCGGCAGCCCGGTTCGTCCGCCTTGAGCTGGCGGGCCACGGGCGTGGCCGCCAGCACGTCCCCCCGGTTGTGGAAGACGGCGATTCCGAAAAGGCTCCCCCCGCTCATTCCAGGGCCTCCATCATCATCCCGCAAAGCTCAAGGAACCCCACCCTCGGGGACCATCCCAGCCTCCGGATCGAGTCCGGCCGCGAGACGAGCCTTTCGTATTCCGGCCTGAACCCCTCTTCCCGGGAAACGAACTTCCGCCAGTCCAGGCCGGCCCGGGAAAAACACGCTTCCACCCACTCACCGATGGTATGGGCCTCCCCGGAGCCGATCACCGCCTCGAAGACCTCCTCCTGGCCCAGGAGGACGAGAACCGCCTCGGCCGCGTCGCCGGCGAAGGTCCACTCCTTCGCCACGTCCAGGCTTCCCACCCTCAGGGTCTCCTGCTCTCCCCGGGCGATCCTCCGGACGGCCCGGACCACTTCCACGCTGTTGTGGCCCTCCCCCCGGAAGGGGCT
>JALUZX010000782.1 GCA_027011425.1 Planctomycetota bacterium | reverse complement strand
AGGAAACCAAGGACGTTTCGCCTGATGCGCCCACAACTTCTCAATCCCCCCCATATCTTGTGAAGAGCACGCCGGAGGGGCGAGCGAAGCGAAGCCCCGAACGTCGTGCAGGGAAAACCCACGACCCAGGGATCCTTTCAAAACTCCAGGATCCCTCTTGTCCGACGTTCGCCAGCGTCGCCTTGGGCGACGCAGGCTCCGGCGGACTCTTCACGGGGAATGGGGAATAAGGAATGCTATTGCGGCTCAGGCTCTAGCCTACCCTGCAGCGACCCCTACGGTGGGGTAAAGGGATGGCTCGGGAAGGCGGGGTGAGGTTAAGGTTGAGAGGCGCGCGGCGGGGAAGAGCGGGCCGGGTCGGCCCTGGAGGTGATCTTGTCCACCACGAGCGTTCTTACGTTTTCGGCATGGGCCCGCCGGAGGCCCTACCTGGTCCTGGCCTTGCTGCTGGTCCTGTTCGGGGCCTTTCGCTTCGTGTGGCTCGGGGACGCGCCCTTCATCAACGACGAACCCAGGCTTCTGGGGCTCGCTCTCGAGGCGAACCGGGCCGGCACCCTGGCTTCCCGGGGGATCATGGGAAGCCGCGGGGTCCAGTATGGTCCGTTTGCGGTGTGGTTTTACCAGGCGGCCCTGAAGATTACCCATGACCCGGTGGCGCTGGTGGAGATCCGGGCCTTCCTGGTCACCCTGGTCACGGGGCTCTCCCTTTTCTGGATCGCCCGGCTCTTGCCCCGGCTCCTGGTCCCGCTCGGGGCCCTGGCCTTTCTCTCGCCCTACCTCTGGTTCTACAGCCGCCAGCTCTGGGACAACAGTTTCTGCATTCCCCTCTCGGCCCTGGCTTTCGCTTCCTACCTGGCCTTCACGGCCCGGCCCAGGGCCTGGGTCCTGGCGGTGACGGCCCTCTCGCTCACCTTCATGTTTCTCACCCACCTCATGTCCCTGGCGGTGATCCTCCCGATCCTAGGGCACTTTGTGTGGGTACACCGCAAATGGATCGCCCGGCGCTGGTGGGTGCCGGGGCTTTTGGCGGCCGGGGCGTTCCTGCTTTCCCGGGGATACTTCTCCTACCTGCTGGGCGCACCATTCAAGCCGCCTCCGGCGGCCGAGCAGGGCTCGGGATGGCTCTTTCCCCTGCTCGGGGGGAGGACCTTCAGCGCCGTTGGGCTGGACTATTTTCTCGGAAAGAATTGGACGGCCGGGGCGGTCCTGGGCGCCGAAGACGCTTCCCGGGCGGCGGTGGTCCTGGTCTCGGGGCTCTCCTACCTCCTGGTCTGGGCGGGGATCGTGCTTTGCGCCCGGCAGGTTCTCCAGGTCTTCCTGAAGAAGAAGGAGGGCGAGGCGGGGGCGGACCTCTTCTTCCACGCTTCCCTGCTCTCCCTGGCCGTCCTGGCCTTCCAGGTGCTTCTTTTCGGCCTGGCGGGAACGAGCGGACATCCCCACTACTACAACGCCACCTGGATCTTCTGCTTCTTCTTCCTCTGGGCGGCCCTTTCGGACCCGGTCTGGCGGGGCTGGGG
>JALUZX010000781.1 GCA_027011425.1 Planctomycetota bacterium | reverse complement strand
GGGCCCTTCCCATGGCCGACGTGGCGCCCAGGATGAGGACATTGCCCTTCAACAGATTTCCAACCTCCTGGAGAGGTCCGACGAGAGCCTCCCCTCGGGATCGATTCCCTTCTTGATCTCCAGCCAGCTTTCCAGCTCGGGATACATCCGCTTGAAGACTTCCGGCCTGGTCCGGGCGTCCTTGGCCGCGTAGATCCTTCCCCCGGCCTCCAGGAGGACCTGGTCCGCCTCCTCCAGGGCCCGGGGGAGGCGCCTGGTCACGGGAAGATCCACGGCCAGGGTGAAGCCCTTCCTGGGAAACGAGAGAAGGCCCGCCCCGTCGTCGCCGAAGAGCTTGAGCACGGCCAGGCAGGGGCGGCACCCCTTTTTGCGGAGGATGGTCTTGATCCTGCGGATCACTTCCACCCCCGATTCCATGGGGACCACGAACTGGTACTGGGTGAAGCCCCGCCGGCCGTAGAGCTTGTTCCAGTCGTCGATTCCGTCCAAGGGATAGAAGAATTTTTCGTATCGTTCCAGGCGGGTTCCCTTGCCGGCCTGGATCCGGTAGTAGAGCCGGTAGAAGAGATTCATGGAGAGGCGGTTGAGAAGGAACGCCGGGGTCTGGACGGGGACTTTGAGCCGTGGCGGCCCGTGGACGGGAAGGGGGGAAGCCCCTCCGATCTCCGTTTTGGTGGCGAAGCGCCCCAGGGTGGCCACCCCTTTTTCCAGGCCCGGGTCCAGCCAGGCCACGGTGAAGGGAAATTCCCGGTCGCCCGAGAGGAAAATCTTCTCCGCCTCCTCCAGGCTTTGGAAGGGCTTGTATTGCACCATCACCAGGGAGGATTCGATGGGCCGGAGCTTGAGCTTCACGTCCAGGAGAAAGCCCGTGAGCCCCATGCCCGCGATGGTGGCCCGGAAGAGTTCCGGGTTCTCTTCCGGTGAGCACCACATCTTTTCTCCCGAGGGGGCCAGGAGGGTGAATCCCAGCACGTGGTTTCCGAAGTTTCCGTCCATGTGCTGGTTCTTTCCGTGGACGTCGAAGGCCACGGCGCCTCCCAGGGTGACGAAGCGCGTGCCCGGGGTGACGGGCAGGAAGAACCCCCTGGGCACGGCGAAGGTGAGGATCTTGTCCAGGCTGGCCCCGGCCTCGGCGTGGAGGATTCCCTCCTTCTCGTCCCAAAAGAGAAACCGGTCCAGCCTGGTGGTGAGGACCAGGAGGTGGTCCGAGTTCATGGCCTGGTCGCCGTAACTCCTCCCGAGCCCCCGGGCCAGGAAACGGGGAAAGTCCTCCAGGTAACGAGCGGGCCGGACCTCGCCGGGCCACTCGGGCCGGTCCAGGAAGGCCGGGCGCCTGTGCCAGCGGCCCCAGCCCCAAACCGTTTCCTTCCGGTAGTTCATGGGTCCTTTCGCAAAGGAGGGTTCGGCGGAAGGAAAGACTATAGAGGGTGGGTTCCCAGGGCCAAAGAAGGATCGGCCGCAGATGGGGCCTCCAGTCCTTCCGCCTGGACCCGGAAGTGGGAGGCCCGTCCCGGATAGCCCCAGGCCTCCAGTTCTCCCGCGTGGTGGAGCAGGCTTTCCTTCCGGAAGGCCCGGGCCCGGGCCGTCTCGCGTCCCTCCTCGTCCAGGGCGGCCAGGTACTCCTCCCAGAAACGGTCCAGGGCCTGGAGGACCTGTTCCACCGGGAGGGCCCGCATGCACTCCCCGGGAGGATCGAAGGGACAGCCCCCTTTCACCCGGCCGGCCATGTCCCGGGTCATGCAGTTCCGGCAGGGGAGGTCCGCCTGGACGGGAAGGACCAGGGCGCCGTCGTGGACGAAACGCTGGGGAAGGGCCAGGGAGAAGAGGACCAGGCAGGGCGTGCCGGCGGCCTGGGCGTAGTGGAAGGTGCCCGTGTTGTGCCCGAGAAAGAGGTCGCACTTTTCCAGCACCCCCGCCAGGACCCTCAAGGGAAGCCTCCCCCCGCAAAGGTCCATCCCCGCCCCCAGGGGGGGCTGGAGGCCCATCTCCACGATCCGGGCTCCCCGGCGGAGGAGATGCTCCAGCACGGGGATCCACTTCTCCCGGGGCCAGTGCCGGTAGGGATCCAGGTAATCCGTGCAGACCGCCACAAGGGGGCGCCCCGGGATTCGTTCCAGGGGAAGTTTTCCTAGGATCTCCCGCACCTGGGAGTCGAGGTGGAGCCTGGGTTTTCGCTCCAGAGGGACCACTCCCGCGTAGGCGCACATGTGGTCCACCAGTGAAGGGAGGGCCTCCAGGCGGGCGTATTCTTCGATCGGCATGTGGGTGAAGAGCTTGACCGCCACGGTCTCGTCCGGCTCCCAGGCGGGCGGCGCTTCTCCGGCCACGGAGGGATGGTGGAGGAGGTTTCCCGCCTTTCCCCTGGTCCGGATTTCCACAGGTTCCCCTTCCCGCCGCAGGAGTTCTCCCACCAGCGGGTCTGCGCAGAGCAGGTCCCCGAGCCCCCAGTTTCCGAGGAAATCCAGGAGGATCTTCTTCACCGGGCCGCTCCCGCGGGGAGCGCCTCCAGGAGGAGGCGGGCTTCGGCCCGGCGCCCGGTTTCCCGGGCCAGGGCAAGGAAGTTCTTTTTGCAGACCGGATCCGGGTTTCCCTGCTGGAGGGAGAGGGCCAGGCACTCGTAGGCGTCCTTTTCCCGGCCCGCGTTCCAGAGGGCCACGCCCAGGTCGTTGAGGAGGGCGGGATCCCGGGTCTTCTCCCAGGCCGCCGAGAGGAAGGCCGCCCCTTCCAGGGCCTTGCCTTCCTTCACGAACCGCCGTCCCGCCCCGGCCAGTTCCTCGGGGGTGAGCCACCTGGTGTAAGCCATGAAGGAGGCCTCCGGGTCCCGGCGGAAGATCTTTCCCGTGGCGGGGTCCCGGAACATTCCGGCCCCGGAGTTCTCGTGGCAGGGATCGCACCACCCGAAATCATGGCAGGTAAAAAAGACGCCCAGGGGGGGCAGGGGGCGGACCTCCCCGATCCTTTTGATGTTCCCGAAAGAGTGCCGGGCCTGGGTGAGGTGGAACTGGCAGTTGTAGATCTCCCCGTCGGGGGCGATGTTCACCCAGGCGGAGGAGCACTCCATGGTCTTCTTGGATTCCCGGGAGAAGGGGCTTCCCAGGTGATTGGCGCGGAATTCGTTTCTCCGGATCGGGATGCCTTTGTCCAAGGCGGCGTGAAGCATGCGGGAAAGCAGCGCGTTGGTTTCGTCGGTGCGGAACTGGGGGAAATACTCCAGGTCCACGAAGGAGAAGACCGGGTGTTCCACCATGCCCGTCTCCAGGAGGAGCTGGGCCCGGTCGATGAACTCCTCGGGGGACATGTGCTCCGGAGAGTATGTGTGGAAGCTGGAGTAGAACCGTTTGCCCGCTTTTTCCATGGTCCGGGCGGCGGCTGCGATGTCGAAGGCCAGGTTGGAGGTCAGGTCCAGCCGGTAGCCCTCCAGGCCCGCGGCGATCTCCAGGAAGTCCCGGTGGAGGGTGGGCTCGCCGCCTGTCAGGATCAGGGGGTGTTCGGGCCGGGCCGGAAGATCGTTGAGGGCCCGGACCCACTCTTTCCCCGGCATCTCGTCGTAACGCTTCCAGGGCCGCCGGGGGACTCCGGGCAGGACCATTCCCTTCTGGATGCAGTAGGTGCAGGCCATGTTGCACCGGGCCGTCAGGATGCAGACCCAGACATGGGGTTCCTCGAGGGGTAGGGGAAAGGATTTCACGGCCACGCTCCCGGCTTCGAATTTCTCTTCACCCGCTCTTTCCATCGGTTTCGGGACCCTCTTTCCTTGTCCGAATCTGTGGGCTCAAGCCGAGAACCGGGATCCCCGATAGAAAAAGGTCCGGAAAAATTTTCTCGTTACGGGAGAGAGCCGTGGCGGTCGTATCCATCCCCTTTCACGACAGCGACTCGGGTTCCACTGGGTTGATCCACGTGGAAAACGGTCCCTGGATGGGCATGAGAAAGGTCCTCTGCTTCACGGATACGATCTACGGAAACGAGGGCACGGTGATCTGCGACTGCCGGGAGTCCACCCCCCGGATCCGGTTCGACCGGACCTTCTCACCCATGGGGGGCGTGGAGGAGACGGTGCAGGTCCTCAGTCTCATGCTCCGGCCCTTCCTGGCCGGGCAGTTTTCGGCGGAAATCCTGGAGGACGTGCGGACCATCTACAGGCGGGATTACGTCCGGGAAAGCGTGGACCCTCTTTTGGAGACCGGCCCCGGCGGCGAGGGAAAGACAATGGCCCGCCAGGTGGTGGAGAGACTGGGTCCGGGAAAGATGCTCGTGGCGGGTTGTGGACGAGGGGAAGGGCTCATGGCGTTGCGCTCTCTCGGCGCCGACGCCTGGGGGATCGACTACTCCCCCGAACTTGAGGAGATCCTCCTCCCCGAGGCCCGGCCTTTCGTGAGGTCCGGGTCCTTGCACCGGATTCCCTTCGAGCGGGAGGACGGATTCGAAACCCTGCTCTGCCTGGGAGTCCTGGAACATCTTCCCGAGGACCTGGCCCGGGAGGCGGCCCGGGAGGCCCGGCGCCTGGGAGTCTCGAACCTGGTGACCATGATCGACCACCACGATTTCGTCCGGCCCGGCCACCTGACATTGCGTCCCCTGGCCTGGTGGGCCCGGGAGTTCGCCCCCTTCTTCTCCCCTATCAAGGCCGCCTTTCCCCTTCCCCTCAGGGTGCCCGCCCTGCCCTGGGGATCGCCCCTGGAGCAGAGACCCAGGCTCTGGACCAACAGTGGAGATGGGGAGGACCCGGAGTCTCTCGACCGGGAGGCGGAAAGGATCCCTGTCCTCGCGGGAGGACCGGGCCTGGAGTAGGCCGTTGTGGCCTGTTCCCTTCCCCCCCTTCGGCGACTAGTCTTTCTCCCCTGTGGAAACTCCAAAGACCTCGAAGGGAGGACGCATGTCGCTTGTGAAGAAAGCTGTCTCCAGCCCCAAGGGGGCGGTTTCCCTGGGAGCCTTCCTCCTGGTGGGGGCCGGGATCCTGCAGCCCCGTTTTTCGTCCGGCCCCGATCCGGGGATCCGCTTCGTGGACGTGGAGGAGGTGATGCAGTCCTCCAAGGTCTTTCGTGACGGCCTGGTGCGGATCAAGGACTATTCCACCAAGAAGAAGAAAGAACTCGACGCCTTGAGCCGGGAGATAAAGAAGAAACGGGCCTTGCGGCAGACCTTGAATCCCGGGACCGAGGAATACGAGAAGGCCTCCATGGAGATCGCCATCCTCCAGGACAAGGGAAAGATCATCCAGGAGATGGAAAAGAGATGGGTGGACCGGGAAACCGTGAAGGTCCAGAACTACGTATACAAGCTGGTCCGCAAGGCGGTGGCCAATTACGCGGCGGCGAATCGCCTGAGGGCGGTTCTCGCCCTCAAGGAGTTCAAGCCCAAGGACGTGCGGTGGACGCCGCCGGGCCTCACGTTGAGGAACAACGTTCTGCGAAACGTGCTCTGGGCCGATCCAAGCCTCAATATCACCCAGGAAATCATCAAGATGATCAACCAATGAGGATTGCCGGGGGTGGGGCCCCGTCGCGGGACGACCATCGGGGCGTCGCTTCGCTCCGCCCCTCGGGCATCCCCTGCACCGGGTGTAGCGGCCGCCGGAGCCTGCATCGCCGGGAGGCGACGCAGGCGAACGTCGGCCCGGATGGTTTCCGGGAGTCCGGAATCATCCCCCCGCCTGGGGGAATCCCGGGACGACCGTCGGGGCATCCCCTGCAACCGGCCCTGATGGTTTTCCCGGGAATCGTGGAGTGACCCGTGAGAAGGACGGCCCTTCTCCTTGGAATCC
>JALUZX010000780.1 GCA_027011425.1 Planctomycetota bacterium | reverse complement strand
TCGCTTCCCTCCGCCCCTCCGGCGTGCTCTTCACAAAGGGTGTGCGGCCCCTAGGGTTTGACGAACACGGTCTCGGCGTTGGATACGGTGGAGAGATTGTCCGCCGTGACGAAGGCGAAGGTCAGGTCCTTGCCGGCGAACCAGGAAAGCTCGCCCGGACCCACCTGGAAGGCCGCCGTCGCCCTCCCCGAGGAGTCCAGCTTGCCCAGGAAGTTCTGGAAGTAACGGGTGTTCACCAGGTAGATCCCTGCTGTAGTGAAGGAATCCACATTGAGGGGGAGGAGGTTTCCGCCGGGAAGGGGCGTTCCCGGGGTGATCCCCGAGCCTCCGGCCAGCAGGAGGTAGGGCCTGCCCGCCGCCTTGCCACCGGCGTTCAGGTGGAAGGTCACCTTCCCACCCCGGGCCGCGCCGATGCTTCCCGCCGAGGCGGTCAGCATCGGGTTGTAGCTCGTCCCGTTCACCCCCTGGGTGAGGATCCACTTCTCCGGGTCCAGCTTCACCGAGTTCACCCGGCCCTTCACGGGGATGGTGTAGCTCTGCTTCCAGTCCGAGTTCCAGACCGTCACCCTCTGCTTTCCAGCCGACGTATACACGTCCAACTGGATCGGCATGGAGAAGACCTTCCAGCCGTAGACGTTCTGGGTCTGCTCGATGGTGAGATCCAGGTAGTGTTTGCCGCCGACGGTGAGGTTCTTCCAGCCGTAATTGTAGTAGGGCCCGCCCTTGCCGTAGACCCACTCCTGGAAAAACCACTTGAGGCCCCGGCCCGTCACGCGCTCGCAGACGTTGCGGAAGTCCTCGGTGGTGGCGCTGTCGCCGAAGAAGGTCTTTCTGTATTCGGCCAGACACTTGAAGAAGAGGGCGTCTCCAAGGACCCCCCGGAGCTGGTGGACCACCCAGGAGCCCTTGTCGTAGGAATTGGTCCCGCTGAAGATGGCGGACATGCTGGAGGAGTTGTAGCAGTAGACCGTTCCGCCCAGGTGCCTGGGACGGTTGCGGTAGTTCATATAACGATGGTAGGCCGCCATGGATCCGCCGGGGCGCCTCTCCTCCCAGAAGGCCTCCGAGAAGGTGGCGAAGCCCTCGTTGAGCCAGATGTCCCCCCAGGTCTTGCAGGTCACCATGTCGCCCCACCACTGGTGGGAGAGTTCGTGGGCGGAAAGCCAGGTGGAATACCCGCTCTGGCTGGCCACGGTCTGGTGCTCCATGCCCCCTCCCCAGGGGAAGCGGGCGATCCCGGCCTTCTCGATCACCCCCGTCATCCAGGGGTATTCCCCGTAGCCGGCGCTGAAGACCCGCATGATGTCGGGAAACCGGTTGAGGTAGGACTGGACATAGTTCCACTCCTCCGGATAGACATAGAAATTCAAGGGCATCTTCTTGCCCTTCCAGGAGAAGGTGTCCGTCCGGACCCTGTAGTTGCTCACCGCCAGGGAGACCAGGTAGGGGATGATCGGGTAGTGGACCCGCCAGCGGAACCGCTTCCAGCCCGTGCCCACCGTGTCGACGCCCATGAGCTT
>JALUZX010000779.1 GCA_027011425.1 Planctomycetota bacterium | reverse complement strand
TCCCTGGATCTTCCTGGAGAAGAGGTTGCGGGCCGCCGGGAATCTCCGAACTAGATGGGTCAAGAGGAAGGTCCGGCCGTCCCGATAAGAACCACCTGGGGGACCCTTGTTCCTCCCCCGGGGAGTCCTGTCCAGGTGGAAACCAACCATCCGCGCGTGCTGGTAGCCGATTCGGAGCCCGCCTCCATCCGCCCCCTGGTGGAAGTGCTCCAGGAAGAGGGAATGGAAGTCTCCCTCCGGACGGGGGAGGAAGAGATCCTGGAGGCCCTCCGGACCGGGGGATTCGACCTTGTCATCCTGGGGGAAGGCTCCACACCCAGAGAAAACATCGATCTCCTCCAGAAGATCCTCCGGATCGATCCCGACCAGGTGGTCATCCTGGCCACGGGTTTCTCCACCCTCGAGGAGGCACAGAAGGCGGTGGACCTGGGGGCCTTCGACCTCATCTCCAAGCCCCTCATGGAGGAAGAGACACGTCTCACCGTAAAGAGGGCCCTGGAGAAATCCAAGCTCTCCCGGGAAAACCGGATCTTGAAGGAAGAACTGGGGGACCGCTTCGGGTTCGACCAGGTCCTGGCCAAGGATCCCCGGATGGAAGAGGTGCTCTCCGTGGCCGCGGCCGTGGCCGACACCAAGGCCACCATACTTCTCACCGGGGAATCGGGAACGGGAAAGAGCCTCCTGGCCCGGGCCATCCACGTCCGTTCCTCCCGGCGGGACGGCCCCTTCGTGGAAGTCAATTGCGGCGCCTTGCCGGAAACCTTGCTGGAATCGGAACTTTTCGGCCACGCCCGGGGCGCCTTCACCGGCGCCGTTCGGGACAAGCCCGGCAAGTTCGAGAGAGCCCACGGGGGCACCATCTTCCTTGACGAGATCGCCACGGCATCCCCGGCCCTTCAAGTCAAGCTTCTTCGCGTCCTCCAGGACCGGACCCTGGAGCGGGTGGGCGAAGACAAGACCCGGACCGTGGACGTCCGGGTCATCCTGGCCACCAACGTGGACCTGGCCCGGGAAGTGAAAAAAGGGAGATTCAGGGAGGATCTCTTCTACAGGATCCAGGTGGTCACCCTGGAGATCCCTCCCCTCAGGGAGAGGCCCGACGACGTGCTCTTCCTGGCGCGGCGTTTCCTCCAGAAATTCGCAGAGGAATACAAGCGGAACGTCCAGGGATTCACGCCCGAGGCGGCTGCTCTTCTCCTTTCCTGGAACTGGCCCGGGAACGTCCGGGAACTCCAGAACTCCGTGGAGAGGGCCGTGGTCCTTGCCAAGGGCCCCCTGATCCAGCCCTCGGACCTTCCCCCCTGGATCCTGGAAAAAGCCCCGCATCCTTCCCCTTCCCTGGAAAGGAGGCCCGGGACCTCCCCCGGGCAAGAGCCTTCTCCCCCGGATCCGGGGGGGATCCTTCCTCTCAAGGAATCCCTGGCCCGGGCGGAGAAGAAGATCCTCCTGGAAGCCCTGGACGCATTCGGCTGGAATCGGACCCGAACGGCCAAGGCTCTCGGCATCGACCGGACCACCCT
>JALUZX010000778.1 GCA_027011425.1 Planctomycetota bacterium | reverse complement strand
CCCCTTCCCCTGCGAACTCAACGGGAAAATCACCCTTGAAGGAGCAGTCTCCGGAACCTGGCGGAAGCCCAATCCCAAGGGCCGGATCCTTCTCCAGGGCGGACTCCTGAAGCTTCCCTCTTCCCTCCCAGCCATGGATGAAATCCAGGGAGAAGTCGAGGTTAGGCCGGGCATGGCGATCCTCCGCAAGCTCCAGGCCCATTCGGCCGGGGGCAACCTGGAACTCACCGGAAAGATCGCTTCTCCTTTCTCGCACCCAAACCTCGACCTGGCGATCCGGGGCAAGGACACCCTGCTGTTCCGATCCCCCAACCTCCGCTGCAGGGCCGATCTGGACCTGAAGGCCCAGGGGCCGCCCGAGGGAATCCTCCTTTCCGGAAAAGTCCTCCTTACCTCCAGCAGGTTCAGAACCCACCTGGCCGTGCTGAGCAAGGGAATCCAGGCCGCCACCCGGGCGGCCAGGGATCTCCCCTCCCTCTTCCAGCGGGGGGGGATCCGGGTCGAGCGCGGGCGCGGGCCGATTTTTTCCCTGGAAGACCCCCTGGGCGGCCACATCCGTTTCGATGTGGCCCTGGGGACCAAGGACCCCTTCCTGGTGGACACCAACCTTTTCCAGTCGGCCCTGCTTTTGGACATGCAGCTCCGGGGAACGGGCCGCACCCCCCTCCTTCTGGGTCAAGTGACTTCCCAGGAAGGAGGAAAGATCCTTCTTCCGGGGATTACCCTCACGATCCGCGCCCTGCGGGCCTACTTCGACCGTTCCGATCCCTACATGCCTCACCTCCAGCTCGTCTGCCAGGGACGCAGACACAGCGTGGACGTCCAGGTGGCCGCTGAAGGCCCCCTGGACGATCTGGAGGTCAACCTTTCCTCCACGCCCCCCCATTCCCGCAAGGACCTGGTGGCCCTCCTGGCCACGGGATCCCTCCCCGCCGGCCAAGGAGGGGGAAGGGCCGCCCTGAGGACCCTGGGCAGTTACCTGGGCGGAGAGGTCCTGAACTACTTTTCCGGGGGAGGGGAAGAGAGCTGGATCGAGAAAAGGCTCACTCTGGAGATCGGCACGGAAATCGGTCCAAGCGGAACGGAGAATATCGTCGCCGAATTCATGCTCACACCGGGCGTCTTTCTCCAGGGCGAGAGGGACGTCCTGGGCTATTACAACCTGGGCCTCCTTTTCAGGTGGACCATCCGATGAGGGCCCCCGGACTGGTTCTTCCGCTCCTACTCTTGGCCCTGGGATGCGCCGCCCCGGAAGCAGGAGTCCCTCACCCCGGGAAGCCCGGAAGGAACCCCCTTCCCGTCACGATCTCCTTTCGAGGGAACCGGGCTTTCGGCTCGTCGAAGTTGAAGAAGGTCCTGGAAAAACTTGGATACCTCCCCCTCCGGAAACCCATCACGCCGGCCTTCCTGGCGGACTGCTCATGGGACCTGGAGGAGTTCTACAGGGAATCTGGATTTCCCGACGCCCGTGTCCGGGGATTCCCCCCAGCCAAGCCGGGGGGAACCCTTCTCTTCCGGATC
>JALUZX010000777.1 GCA_027011425.1 Planctomycetota bacterium | reverse complement strand
CTCTACAACCTGGCCGACGTGGAGGCCACGAGGGACCTCTATTTCAAACTCGAATCCACCCTCCTTCCCCGTGATTCTTGAGGGGCCTTCCCCCTCCGTGGAGGGCGATCCGCTGGAGATGCCCGTTGACAGCGGGGCTTTCCGGCCCAAGGATCTTGGCCCCCCGGAGGACCTATGAAACGGGAAGTGATGAATCTCAAGGAGCTGTGCGCCTACCTCAGGCTTCCTGAGAAGGAGGTCCTCCGGCGCATCGAATCCCAGGGCCTTCCGGGGCGGCGGGTCAGGGGGGAGTGGATCTTCCACAAGGTGGAAGTGGACGACTGGCTCCAGAGAACCATGGCCCATCTCCCGCCGGAACAGCTTTCTCGCATCGAGCAGGGGGTGGTTCGGGCCGGACGTCCCCTGAAGGAGGAAATGCTGGTCTCCCCTCTTCTGTTGAAGGATTCCATCCGGGTGGGGATGGCCGCCCGCACCAGGGCCTCCGTCCTGAGAGAACTCGTGGAGATCGCCGACGGGACGGGCCTGGTCTACGACCGGGAGAGCCTGGCCGCCTCCCTGAAGGAGAGGGAGGAGCTGGGCAGCACCGCCCTGGGCGGAGGAGTGGCCATACCCCATCCCAGGGTCCGCCAGCCCTGGGTCCTGGTGGAGAGTTTCCTCGTGGCAGGTGTGCATCCCAGGGGCATCCCCTTCGGCGGGCCCGACGGTTCCCTGGTGGACCTGTTCTTCATGCCCCTGTGCGTATCCGACCAGGAGCATCTTCAGGTCCTGGCCCGCCTGGTTCGAATGCTCCAGGACAAGAAATTCCTCCAGCGGCTCCGCGAGGCGGGGGATGCGGAGGAACTCCTGGAAGCCTTCCGGGCCAAGGAAAAAGCCCTCTTGCGCCTCTGAAGTCCCTGTTTCTATTTCCTCCTCAAGAGGGCGGCGGCCTTTCTCGAGAGTTCAGGGACCGCTTTGTCCCGGGCCACATCGACCAGGAGACGCCGGGCCGGCCTGGTTCCGATCCTGGAGAGGGCTTCCAGGATGGCTTCCTTTTTTTCCCTGTCCAGGGTTGCCGGCACCCGCAGGAGTTCCTCTCGCAGCAGGCGCACGGCCCTCCAGCTCCGGTCGTAGGTGAGGGCCGTGAGGGCCATGGAAAAGTTCCGTTTCTCCCCCAGGAGGCGGCGCAGGATGGGAAGGGCCTCGGGCCGCCGGGCGGCTCCAAGGGCCAGGACCAGGGCGGGGGGAAGGTTTCCTTTCGCTTTCAGGTTTCCGGCCAGGATCTCCACGGACCGTGGTCCCTCCACTTTTCCCAGGACCTGGCCCACCGCCGGGGCCAGGCAGGTCCCTCCCGGGGAGGCCAGCATCCCGGCCAAGGCCCGGTCCCACCCCGGGGGGCGGAGATCGCCCAGGACGTGGACCAGGGGTTCGGCCCAGGGCCCGGCCGGCCCCAGCCGTAGGAGACGTTCCATGACCCGCCTTCCCCCGGAGGGACCCAGCCGGGGGAGGAGGCGGGGGTGGGCTTCCAGGTCGCAGGCTGCGGAG
>JALUZX010000776.1 GCA_027011425.1 Planctomycetota bacterium | reverse complement strand
GGGGCCCCGCCGGCGGGCCCGGGCGAGGAGTGGGGGGGAGAGGTCCACTCCAAGCGCCGGGATCCCCCTCTTCCGGAGGGCCTCCAGGTGGAAGCCGGGGCCGCAACAGAGGTCCAGCACGGAAGCCCCGGGTTTCAGTCCCAGCGCTTTCACCGCGAAAGCGGTCTCCTCCCGGGCGGCGGGAAGGTTTCTCCTCTTGTAGACCAGGAGATAGGCGGGCCCGAAGGCCCGGACATACCAGGGCTGTTGGAGGGGCGCGGAAACCATGGATGGAATCTTACCGGGGGCCCTTTCTTTTCCCCAAGGACCCCGTCCCGGAAGGGGAGGGAGGCGAAGGCGGGATCTATTCCCCCTTCTTCGCCAGCTTTGCCCTGAGCAGGGAGAGGAAGGAGGGCGGGTCGATGGGCTTCTGGAGGACCCCGGCCAGGCCCAGGTCCTGGTAGTCCACGCTCTGGCTCAGGCTGTTCCCAACGGAGCTGAGCATGAGGACCGGGACGTCTGGATCGATGAGCTTGATCTCCTTCACCAGGTTCTTTCCCGCGTCCACCTCTTCCATCATGAGGTCCACCAGGACCAGGTCGGGGCGCACCGCTTTGAAGGTTTCCAGCCCCTCCTCGGCGCTTCGCGCCTCTTCCATGAGGAACCCGTTGGCCTCCAGGACGGTCCGCGACGTGAGAAGGATGTCCGGGTCGTCGTCCACGCAAAGGATCACGAACTTGCCTTCTTTCATGCCTTGTCTCCCATGAGCATCTCTTGTGCCGACCCTTTCACGGGGCCGCGGGCCTGGAATCGACCTTCCTCCAGGAGGGGAACCAGGAAGCGGGCGGCCTCTTCCAGGTTCTTCCGGGCCCTGGAGGTAAGCCCCTCCCGGAACATTTCGAAATCGTAACCCCGGATCCCAAGGACCCACGCTTCCGCCCGGGAGGAGAAGAGTTCTTCCGCCAGGGCGACCAGGCTTCCGGGGCGAACGCTGTGGGTGGTGAAGGTCTCCTTGCCGGTTTCTCCCTCCTGGGGAAGGAAGAAGAAGGGCTCGGGGCCTTCCATGGCTGCATCGGCGAAGATTACCACGTCCTGTTCGGCCACATGGAGGGCGTCCTCGACGGAGAGCTGAAAAGGGTTCTCCGCGCGGACGCCGGGGATTCCTTTTTCGGCGATCCGGGCCGCCAGGGCCGGGCCCAGGCCGTCGTCTCCCCGTGAAGGGTTTCCGTATCCGATGACCAGGATCTTTGGGGGCATGGGCGCTTCAATCCCGCCTGAGCGAGTCCAGGAGCCTTCCCGATTCGTCCCGGGCCTCCACGACGAGCGGCATGTTCCCCAGGGCGTGGGTGGCGCAGGAGAGACAGGGGTCGTAGGCCCTGATGGCCACCTCCACCCGGTTCAGGATGCCTTCGTCGATCTTGTCCTTACCTTCCATGAAGTCCTTGGCCACCTTGGTGACCGACCGGTTCATGGGCTCGTTGTTCTGGGTGGTGGAGACGATAAGGTTGGCTTTGGTCACCAGCCCCTCTTCGTTGATCCGGTAGTGGTGGAAAAGGGTGCCCCGGGGCGCTTCGATGACGGCCATGGCCTCCCGCCTGGGTTCTCCCCGGACCACCAGGTCCGTGCCCTGCAGGTCCGGGTCGTTGAGGAGTTCCTGGATCTTCTCCGCCGCGTGGAGGATCTCGATCATCCTGGCCCAGTGATAGGCCATGGTGATGTTGTTCGGTTTTCCGCCCGTGAGGGCCATGAAATCCTGTCTCTCCTTTTCGGCGAGCGGGGTGTCGATGAAATCGCAGGCGTTGATCCGGGAGAGGGGCCCCACGCGATACCAGCCCTTTTCGGGGCCCAGGCTCTTGATGAAGGGGAACTTCATGTAGGACCAGGGCCGGACCTCCTCGGCGATGAACTCCAGGTAACGCTGGACCGGAATGTGGTCGAAGATCTTGTTTCCTTCGGCGTCGACGGTCCGGAGCCCTCCGTCGTAGAGGTCCAGGGCTCCGTCCTCGCGGACGATGCCCAGGTGATTCGAGGGAAAGGTCCCGAAATCCTTCAATTCCTCCAGGTGGTCCTCAGTGTATTTCCGGGCCAGGTCGACGGCCGCCTTGGCCCACTGGATCATCTTGCCGATGTCCTCGAGGAGGTAGTCACGCTCCCGGATGGAGAGGTTCTTGTTGATGCCTCCCGGGATGGCCCCGGTCCCGTGGATCTTCTTGCCCGCCGTGGCCTTGATCACCTCCTGGCCGTACTTGCGCATCATCACGCCCTGGACGGCCAGGTCCTTGTGTTTTCTCGCCACGCCGATGATGTTCCGGACCGCCGGGTCCGCGTCGAATCCGAAGAGCAGGTCCGGAGATGCCAGGTGGAAGAAGTGGAGGGCATGGGACTGGAAGATCTGCCCGTAGTGCATGAGCCGGCGCATCTTTTCCGCCGTCGGGGTGAGCTTTTCTCCCCCCACGAGGATGTCCGTGGCCTTGGCGGCGCAAAGGTGGTGGCTCACGGGGCAGATCCCGCAGAGCCGCTGGACCATGACGGGCACCTCCCAGTAGGGGCGGCCCTGGACGAACCTTTCGAAGCCCCGGAACTCCACGATGTGCATCCGGGCCTGCTTGACCTTCCTGTTCTCGTCCAAAAGGATCGTGACCTTGCCGTGGCCCTCGATCCTTGTGACGGGGTGGATGGCGATCCGTTCGACGCTTTTTTTCTCTGCCATGGTTCTCTAATCTCCTCCGCCCGCCCGGGCGGTTTCTCTCAATCGTACTTGATCAGTTCGTAGGGAAGCTCCAGGGGCTTGTTCTCCAGGAGCGCGGTCACGGCCTTCCAGATGGCCTCAGCCGGCGGGGGACAGCCGGGAAGGTGGTAGTCGATCTTCACGACCTCGTGGCAGGGGTAGACCTTGTCGAGGAGGAGAGGGATCTCCTCGTCGTCGGGTATCCTCCTCTCCGGGTTGTAGACCGTCGGCCCTTCCATGAAGGCCTCGCGGAGGCATTCCTCCAGGGGAATGCCGTTCCGCATGGCCGGAACCCCGCCCATGATGGCGCAATCCCCAAGGGAGATCAGAATGTCGCAATTCTTCCGGAAGTCCCGGAGGACCCGCACGTTGTCCTCGTTTGCGCAGCCCCCCTCCACCAGGCCGATGGCGCACCGGGCGGTGAATTCCTTGAGATCGTCGATGGGGGACTTGTCGAAGTCCACCAACTCGATCAGGTCCAGGATTTTCTCGTCGATGTCCAGGATGGACATGTGACAGCCGAAACACCCGGCGAGGGAAGTCGTGGCGACCCTGGGTTTCTTCATCCTTGGTTACTCCGTGAATCAGCTTTGAAGGTCCGTGCCTTTTTCTTCGATCTCCGCGCCGATGGGCTTCCTGTCGAAGGCCCGCTTTCCCACGGGCACCATGTAGGCCTCCCCCTTCTTCAGGATCGCCCCGACGGGACAGATGTCCACGGCCTTGTCGGCCGAGGAGAGCTTGGTCTCAGCCAGGCGTCCCTTGGAGTTGACCGCCACCTTTTTTTCCGGGCCCCGCCCGGCGAAATCGAAGACGTGCTTGCCGTCCACGTCCCGGGAGGCCCGGACGCAGCGCCCGCACAGAACGCACCGGTTGCGGTCGATGAAAACCTCGGGATGGGAGGCGTCCACCTCCCTCTTCGGAAAGAGGTAGGGAAAACGGGGGGCCGTGATCCCCAGCCGGTAGGCAAGGGCCTGGAGTTCGCAGTTCCCGCTCTTCTCGCAAACCATGCAGAAGTGGTTCCCCTCGACGAAGAGCATCTCCACCAGGATCTTCCGGTATTCCCGGATTCTCTCGCTGGAGCTTTCCACGATCATCCCCTCGGCGATGGGGGTGGTGCAGGAGGCGGCGGGCCGTCCGTTGACCATGACCGTGCAGACCCGGCAGCTTCCGAAAGGCTTCAGGTCCGGGTGGAAACAGAGGTGAGGGATGTAGACTCCCGCCTCCAGGGCGGCCTGGAGGATGGTCTGTCCCTCCCTCCCGCGGATCTCCTTGCCGTCGACGATGAAGGTGATGGGCTTGATCATGCTTCTTCCTCCGTGGCGTCCCGGTTTCTTCCGGTGATCTTCCCTGCCGCCTCCAGGGCGGCCGAGAGATCGAAAGCCGGCCGTTGGCGGACCTTTTCTTTCCCCTCGCTTTCCGGGTAGAGTTCGGGGAAGCCTTCCAGGGTGGTGAGGACCGGGTTGGGCGAGGTCTGTCCAAGGCCGCAGCGGGCGGCGACCTTGACGGCGGTCCCCAGTTGTTCCAGGTATTCCCTGTCTCCGGGTTCACCCTTGCCGGACCGGATCTCCCGGATCTTTCTTTTCAGGAGGACGTTGCCCACCCGGCAAGGCGTGCAGAAGCCGCAGCTCTCTTCGACGAAGAAATCCAGGAAGTTCTCCACGATCTCCAGGAGGTCACGGTCGGGGCCGAAGACCATGATGGATCCTCCCGTGGCCAGATCGTCGAAACAGATTTTCCTTTCGAACTGCGAAGGGGGGACCATGCGGCCCGAGGCGCCTCCCACCTGAACGGCCTTGGCGTCCTCTCCGCCGGCTTCCCGGAGGAGTTCGTTCAGGGTGATCCCGAAGGGAACCTCGTAGACGCCGGGCGCCTTGATGTCCCCGGAGACGCTAAGCACCTTGGTCCCCGTGCTCTGGGGCGTGCCCATCCCGGCGAACCAGCCGGGCCCCTTCTCCAGGATGCGGGCCACCTTGCAGAAGGTCTCCACATTGTTCACCGTCGTCGGCGCGTCCAGGAACCCCTTCTGGGCGGGGAAGGGGGGGCGGTTCCTGGGATCCCCCCGTTTGCCCTCCAGGGAGTTGATCAGCGCCGTCTCCTCGCCGCAGATGTAGGCTCCCGCGCCTGTGTAGACCCGGATATCGAAGTTGAAGCCCTCTTTTCCGCAAATATTCTTCCCCAGGAGGCCTTCCTTTCTGCGTTCTTCCAGGATCTCCTCCAGGAAGGGGACCAGGTAGGCGTATTCGCCGCGAAGGTAGAGGATTCCCTGTTCCGCGCCGATGGCCCAGCCGCCGATGGTCATTCCCTCGAAGACCATGTGGGGGCGCTCGGTGAGGATCACCCGGTCCTTGAACGTTCCGGGCTCGCCCTCATCGGCGTTGCACACCACAAACTTGCGGAAGCCCTTGGCGGCCCGGGTGAACTCCCACTTGAGCCCCGTGGGGAACCCGGCGCCCCCTCTGCCTCTGAGGCGGGCCGTCTTGACGTCCCGGATCACCTCGGCGGGATGCATGGAAAGGGCCGCTTTCAGGGCCTTGCCGTTTTCCATGGGGGCGAAGACCACCGGTCCGGGACGGCGGATGTTGTTCACCACCATGGAGCGGACCAGGGGATGGGCGTTGTTGCCGTCCCCCAGCTTGGTGACGATCCGCGAGGGGTCGGGGTCGGCTTTCAGGACCCGGACGATCTCCTTCACCTTGTCCGTGGAGAGCCAGGGAACCAGGGTCTCGTTCACCAGGGCCGCAGGGGCCTGGTCGCACATGCCCATGCAGTTGGTCCTCTCCAGCGAGATTTTCCCGTCGGGGGTGGTTCCACCCTCGGGAATCCCGAGTTCCTCGGAGAAGACCTTGGCGATCCGGTCCATTCCGTGCATCTCGTCGACGCACCCCTTGCAAAGGCGAATGACCGTTTTCCCGCGGGGTTCCTTGGAGAGGAAGGCGTAGAAGGTGACCAGGCCTTCCACCTCCACCCTGTGCACGTTGAGGAGGGAGGCGATGGCGTCGATCGCCTCGTCGGGGACGTGGCCCCACTCCTTCTGAACGCCGCGCAGGATCTCGAGCAGGCGGGTCCGGTCGTTGCCGA
>JALUZX010000775.1 GCA_027011425.1 Planctomycetota bacterium | reverse complement strand
CTTCCCGCCCGGGGAGAAACCGGACGGCGGCGCCACCAGGGCCTCCCGCGCCCCCAGGACGGCCCCCACCGTGGGAGGGATCTCCTCGGGCAGGAGCTTCCTGAAGAGGTCGAACCGGGGGTCCAGGTCCACCCTGAGGGGAAGGGACATACACTTGCGCCGAACCGTTTCCTCCTTGTCCTTCAGGAAGGCGTTGAAGAGCAGGGCTCCCTTGCGGCCCCGGACGTGGACGGCGTAAGGGAGCATGATCCTCCTGGGCGGGCCGGGCTGTTCCTGCCGCACCCGGAAGGTCAACTCGTAGCCCTTGCCCCGGCGGACGGCCTCCGCCCCGAGCGGGCGGAGCAGGGGCGCCCCTTTCTTCCGGATCCACTGGGCGAACCAGGGGGAGAGATCGCCGCCGAGCACCGCCTCGAAGTAACGCTCCAGGTCGGACCAGGAGGCCTTCTTGAAACGCATCCCCATGTAGAAGGCCCTCAATGCCTCGAGGAAACGCTCGTTCCCGAGCCTCCTGCGGAGCATGTGGAAGACCATGAGGGCCTTGCCGTAGCCCACCGCTTCGGTGGCGGGGTTGTGGCGCTCCCGGAAATCCGAGAGCGGGAAATCCCGTCCCTCGCCGGCGGCGAAGTTGGTGTATTTCTCCAGGACGTGGCGCCTGTATTCCCTGCCCGCCCCCTTTTGCTCCTGGAGGAGGTGGTCCGCAAGGTAGGCCGTCAACCCCTCGCACCAGTTTCCCCGGCTCATCTTCACGTAGACGCCGTTCCCCCACCAGTCGTGGAGGATCTCGTGGGGAAAGGAGGAATAGAGGATCCAGGGGAAGCGGATCACCCGCGGGCCGAGCAGGGTGAAGGAAGGCATTCCGTATCCTGTTTCCCAGAAATTCTCGACCGTGGCGAACTTGCTCCAGGCGTAGGGGCCGATCATCCGGGAATACATATTCAAGTAAACCGTGGCGGCCGCCAGGTACCGCCCGGCCAGGCCGGGGTCCTCGTCGTGGAGGAAGACCATGGTCTCCACGCCCGGGGCGTTTCCGTCGAACTCGTGGAGTGGTCCCCCCACCAGGTAAACCTCCTCCTGGGGCTTGTCCGCCAGGTAGCGGGTCCGGCTCCACCGGCCCCGAAGGGCCGCGGAGACCCGCTTCCCCTGGCTGATCACCTTCCAGGCAGCCGGGGCGCGGACGGCCATGTCGAAGGTGAAGAACTCCGCCCCCTCGAAGGCGGGGACCCACGCCGTCGCGCCCGAGAGAAAGACACCCCTCTTCTCCAGGACTCCGTCGGTGACCTGGAACCCTCGGGCGTATTCCTCGCCCTTCGCCGAGGGAGGAACGTAGACCTTTCCCGTGGAGCGGAGAGCCACCTTCCGGGGCCCCGAAAAAGGAGGTGGAAGGAGGAGTTCCCAGTCCCGCCCCTTCTTCCCCCCCGGCAGAGGCCGCAGGCGCGCCCCGCCGGCTTCTCCGGCCAGGGAGGGCTCGAAGGAAGGATTCAGGTGAAAGACGATCCTTCCCTGGCGCCTTCCCAAAAGATCCGCCGGAAGGGTGACCCGGTCCAGCCACTTCACCTTGTGGGAAAGGGGATCGAGTTCCACCTCCAGGGCGTGGCGGAGGAGGACCGGCCTGGGCCGGCGGGAGGCCTTCTTTTCCGGCGCCCCGGGTTTTTTCAGGCCGACGGCCAGGGTGAAGACCTTGCCCTTGCCCCTGGCGGCCCGGATCTCCAGGAGGTCGCCCCAGTCCAGGGCCATGAGGCGCACCATGGAGGCCGCGGCCGAACGGCAGGGGACGCCGCAGATGGAGAGGACCCGGTCCCCTTTGCGGAGGCCCGCCCGGCCCAGGGGACTTCCCGGGGAGAGAGAGGAGACCACCACCTCGCCCCCCTTCATGGCCAGCCTGAGGGGAAGGGCCGGGTATTCCCCCTTGGAGGGATCCGTCCCGACCAGGAAGGTCCCGAGAGAACGGGAGACCACCCGGCCGGACCGCTGCCTCATGCCCATCCCCAGGCCCGGATGGCCCATGGGACGGGGGGGCCTCTTTTTCACCGCCCTTTTCCCCGGCCCGGGTTTCTTCCTTCTCGGGGCCCGGACTTTGCGGCGGGACTTCTTCCCCCCGGGAGCGGAGCCTTTCTTCGGGCCGCCATGGCCTTTGCCCTTGGCCGCCTTCGCGGATTCCACGGGAAGGAGGACCACCTCGGCCACGGGGACCTCGGGGCGGAGCATCCGGATCCGCCTTCCGATTCCCAGGCCGTAGAGGACATGCCCCCCCCCGGCGATCACCACCTCCCGGGAGGAAGGGCCCGCCTTGTCCAGGGCCGCCAGGGCGTTGGCCGCCATGGCCGTGTCCCAGACCACCTGGGCGGCGTAGAACTTCTCGAAGAAGGCCGGGTTTTCCACGGCCATCCGCCCGAAGAAACAGCGGATCAGGTAGCGGTGCTCCGGAATGGAGAGATCCAGGGGCGGAAAGAGGGACCTCTGCTCCGCCGAGAGACCGGTGGGGCCCCGGCGGGCCACGATCTTGACCACCTCCCGGGGCACGTTGAGGCCCACGACCCGGGCGCCGCCGGAGCGGGCCGCCTCCAGGATGGGCTGGTAGTAGCGGTAGTTGAATCCACCCTTGGCGGGCCAGTCCGCCGCGGTGAGAAGGGAGACCAGGCCCCGCCGGCCCCGGACATACTCCTCCAGGCAGGGATCGTCCCCGGGAGTGAAGAACTCCATGCCCACCACCAGGGGCCGCTTCCCCCGGGCCAGGGCCTCCACCACCCGGGCCTGGAACCGGTGGATGGCAAGGTTGTCGTGCTCCTCCCCGAGAAGAATCACCCTGTAGGGCTCCAGGGCCTCCAGGAACTCCCGGAAAGAGAGGCGCCGGTCCAGGGAGGCGCTGTAGATTTCCCCTCTCTCCAGGAACCTGAGATCGTATCTATAAACCGGATGGCCCAGGGGAAGGCGGTGGACGTCGACGCCGCCTCCCTGGGCGGGAAGCCCCCCCTGGAGAAAAAAGAGGAGCGGGGCGAAAAGTGCAGGGTTCCAACGGATCATGGAGAAGCCTCCTGGTCTGGGCCCGGAAAGCCCTATTGTCCAGCATTCCGAGGGGGGCGCCAGGGAGAGAAGTGGTTCCAAGGCCCAGGTCGAAACCAGGGCGGCCAGGTCTTGACAATCAAGAATCTTGCCCTATTTTTTCGATGCTCAAAGGGGGGATCCCTCCCCTGGAGAAAGCGCTGGGAGATAGTCCAATCGGTAGGGCACACGGCTCTGGACCGTGGAATCTGGGTTCGAGTCCCGGTCTCCCAGCCATTTTTTTGTACTTGGGCCTCCCGCCCGGTCACCCCCCCTTCTTCTGGATCTTCGCCCAGGAATCCTTGAGAGGAACGGTCAGGTTGAACACGGGCCGGCCCGGCCGGGAGTCCGGGTCCACGCAAAAATAGCCCTGGCGCAGGAACTGGAAGCGGCTCCCAGGGGCGGCCTCGGCCAGGGAGGGCTCCAGCATACATCCCTGGAGGACCACCAGGGATTCGGGATCGAGGTAGTGGGTGAACTCCTTTCCCTCCTCCACATCCAGGGGGTTCTCCTTGGTGAAGAGCCTGCCGTAGAGGCGCGCCTCGCCCTGGACGGCGTGGGCGGCGGACACCCAGTGAAGGGTGCCCTTCACCCGCCGCCCGTCCTTGGGCGAGCCCCCCCGGCTCTCCGGGTCGTGGGTGCAGTGGACGGCCAGGATCTCTCCCGTGTCCGGATCCTTCTCCACCTCCGTGCAGGTCACCAGGTAGGCGTGCTTGAGGCGCACCTCCCGGCCCGGGGCCAGGCGGAAGAACTTTTTCGGCGGGTCCTCCATGAAGTCCCCCCTCTCGATGTAGACCTCCCGGGAAAAGGGCACCTTGCGGGTCCCCGCCGAGGGATCCTCCGGGTTGTTCTCCGCCTCGAACTCCTCCACTTTGCCCTCGGGGTAGTCGTCCAGGACGAGCTTGAGGGGTCTCAACACCGCCATGGCCCGGGGAGCGCGCTTGTTGAGGTCCTCTCTCAGGATGTGCTCCAGGTAGGCCACGTCCGCCACGGCCCCCCTCTTGCGGGCCAGGCCGATCCGGTCGCAGAACTCCCGGATGGCCTCGGGCGTATATCCCCTGCGCCGGAGCCCGGAGAGGGTGGGCATCCGGGGGTCGTCCCAGCCGGCCACGATCCCCTCCTCCACGAGCTGGAGGAGCTTCCGCTTGCTCATTACCGTGTAAGTGAGATCCAGCCTGGCGAACTCGATCTGCCTCGGGTGGCACTCCACTTCCAATACGTCCAGGAACCAGTCGTAGAGGGGACGGTGGTCCTCGAATTCCAGGGTGCAAAGGGAGTGGGTGATCCCCTCGATGGAATCCGACAGGCAGTGCGCGAAATCATACATGGGGTAGATGCACCACTCGTTCCCCGTCCGGTGGTGCCTCTCCCTGCGGATCCTGTAGACCACCGGATCGCGCATGTTGAGGTTGGGGTGGGCCATGTCGATCCTGGCCCGGAGCACCCGGGATCCTTCCTCGAACTCGCCGGCCCGCATCCTCTGGAAGAGATCCAGGTTCTCCTCCACGGACCGGTTCCGGTATGGGCTTTCCCTGCCCGGCTCGGTCAAGGTGCCCCGGTAGAGACGGATCTCCTCGGGGCTCAAGTCGCAGACGAAGGCCTTGCCGATCCGGATGAGCCGGAGGGCGTACTGGTAGAGCTTTTCGTAGTAGTCCGAGGCGTAGTAGAGGTGCTCCCCCCAGTCGAAACCCAGCCAGCGCACGTCCCTCTTGATGGACTCCTCGTATTCCACGTCCTCCTTGGCGGGATTGGTGTCGTCGAAGCGCAGGTGGCACCTTCCGCCGTAATCCCTGGCGATTCCGAAGTTGAGGCAGATCGCCTTGGCGTGGCCGATGTGGAGGTAGCCGTTGGGCTCGGGGGGAAACCGGGTGACCACGGTCTTGTGCTTCCCCTCGGCCAGGTCTCTCTCGATGATCTCGCGGATGAAGTTGGTGGGCCTGGGGCCTCTGTCTTCGGCCATGGGTCGGGCTCCCTGCTCCTGGTTCGGGCTATGGGTTCGGTCGCGGCGCGGCCGGAGATCCCGGCTGCCTGCGGAACTTAGCCGCCCGGGAGTTCTCGTTCCAGCTCCCGCGGCAAGGGGTCTTTGCCTTCCCCCCACCGGCCGGGGCAGACTCGTAGCCTCCGGGTCCCCCCCCGCCGCGCGGGGAAGGGCCGACCCGGAAGGCGCGGCACCCAGACACGGAGTTGATCCCCATGAAGAAAACCCTCTTCCTCCTGGCCCTGGGCCTTTCCGCGGCGGGTCTCTTCCCCGCTCCCGCCGCCGCGAGAGACCGGTTCACCGTGAAGGACTTCGTCACCCTCCCCATGGTGGGGGGCGAGGCCCTCTCCCCGGATGGAAAGCGCCTGGCCTTCCACAGGATCGTCCGGGACCTGAAGAAGGACACCTTCCTCCGCCAGGTCTACCTGGCCGACCTGGAGACGGGGAAGGTCCTCCAGCTCACCCGGGAACCGGGGAATTCCTGGGGCCCCATGTGGACCCCCGACGGGAAAGGCCTGGCCTTCTATTCCACCCGGTCCGGGAAGCCCGCCCTCTGGCTCACCCGCCTGGACGGGGCGGACCCGCGGAAGATCTGCGACGCCCCGGTCTCGGGGGCCAGATTTTCCCCGGACGGGCGGAAGATCGCCTTCCTGGCCCCTCCGAAGAAGACCAAGAAGAACCCGGGCTTCGGCAAGGATCCCGAGGTGTGGACCTGGGTGGAGGACCGGACCAGGTGGCCCCAGCTCTGGGTCCTGGACCTGGCCACGGGTAAGCGGACCCAGCTCACCGGCGGCAAGAGCTACATCTACCAGTTCGCCTGGAGGCCCGACGGGAAGGCCCTGGCCTACACATTCGATCCCCGGGGAAGCGAAGGGGTGAGCGAGGACCATCACCTGGGGCTGGTGGACCTGGAGGGAAAGACCCGGCTCCTCGAGGCGGGGCCCGTGAAACACTCCTGGCCCGCCTGGAGCCCTGACGGCCGGTACCTGGCCTGTTTTCGGGACCGGACCGAGGATTTCGACGTCTACCTGACCATCAAGGACATCTGGATCTACGACCCGGCCTCGGGCAAGCGGATCCGGAACTTGACCAGGGACTGGAAGGGGAACCCCACGGGAATGCTCTCCAGCCCCATCGAGCCCATGCACTGGTCCCCCGACGGGAAGTGGATCTGGTTCTCCGGGGCCGAGGGAGCGAACCTCAACATCTACAGGGCCCCGGCCGGCGGTTCGGGACCGGTGGAGGCCGTCACGGGGGTGGAAGGGGAGATCCGGGGGCTCACCTTCGACAAGGCCTTCCACCGGGTTGCCTTCCTCTGGAGCGACTTCGCCCGCCCGGCGGACATCTTCTTCACCGCCGCCCGTCCTTCCGGGCCCGGCCCCTTGAAAGCCTCCAGGGTGACGTCCATCCGGAAACTGGTGGAGAAATACGGATTCCAGCAAGCAGAGACCGTGCACTGGAAGAGCTTCGACGGCACGGTGATCGAAGGCTTCCTCTTCCTGCCCCGGGGATACGAGAAGGGCAAGCCCGTGCCCGTGATCTTCCACGCCCACGGCGGGCCGGCCTTTCGGTGGGGCCGTTCCTACTCCTACCGATACATGTATCACGTCTGGGCCGACCACGGATACGGGATGCTTCTCGTGAACCCCAGGGGCTCCACGGGATACGGGTTGAAGTTTCAGCGGGGCAACTACCGGTCCTTCGGCCACGGCGATTTCAAGGACCTCATGGCGGGAGTGGACTACCTGGCGGCCCGGGGGATCGCGGACCCGGAGAAACTGGGAATGACCGGGTACTCATACGGCGGATACATGACCAACATGGCCGTGAGCCGTACCACCCGGTTCAAGGCGGCCGTCTCCATCGCCGGGGGTTTCAACTTCCCCTCGGCCATGGGCCAAAGCAACTCCATCCTGCCCCGGGCCTACTACCATCCCCTTGAGTCGCCTGAAGCCATGCTCCGTATGTTCCGGGACGGCCCCGTGGCGCGGGTGATGCAGGTGAAGACCCCGACCTTGCTCATCCACGGGAAGAAAGACCAGGCGGTCCACCACATGCAGGGAGTGGAGTTCTTCACCTTCCTCCAGCTCTGCCATGTCCCGTCCAAGTTGATCCTCTACCCCGGAGAGGGCCACGGGATCAACCGGCCCACCCACATGCTGAACTACCTCACCGAATCCCTGAAGTGGTTCCGGAAATACATGCCCGCCCGGTAGGGAACGTCGGAGGGGACGCCCGAACGTCGTCCCTCCTCCCCCCGTGAAGAGCGCGCCGGAGGGGCGAGCGAAGCGAAGCCCCGAACGTCGTGCCAGGGAAAACCCATGAGCCAAGGATCCTTCCAAGACTTCTGGATCCTTCTTGTCCGACGTTCGCCTGCGTCGCTCCCTCGACGCAGGCTCCGGCGGACTCTTCACAGCGGGATCGCCCACAAACAAAAAAAGGCGCGCCGCCCAGGCGGCGCGCCGGGTTTCTCTTGGAGGCCGAACCCGATCAGTAGAGAACGGGGTCGGTGAACCAGGTGAGCCTGAGGGTGTTGGGATCGATCCCCAGGCTGACGGCGTTGAAGATCCCCAGCCCGTCGGGGGCGTTGGGGAAGAGGGCCTTCCCGTTCTTCACCACCGCCAGGTAGGCCCCGGTGAAGCCCGCGAAGATCGACGTATACTTCCCGATCACGAAGTTGATGGAGAAGCCCGTGTAACCCAGACCGTCAAGGTTCAGCGGAGGAGAGGTCCCCTTCTCGGTCACCAGGATCAGGGCCAGGTTGTTCTCCTGGGCGGCGGTGAAATACTGGATTCCAAATCCCTTGCCGCCCCCGTAGTAGGTCAACTCGGGAAGCTTGAGCCCCGAGATGTAGAGGTCGTTGGCGCTCATCCTGTCGTCGGCCCAGAAGGCGATCGCGTCGCCATTGAGCGTCATGGCCACCCGGGGGTCGTCCACGTCCACGCTCCCCCCGAAGAGCCCGCCCATCTGGGTCCCCATCCTGCGGGGGAAGAAGGTCTTTCCACCGTCGGTGCTGACGTTGTATTGCACGTCCTCGCCGCCGCCGGCCGCCTTCCTGACCTCGTGCATGACCACGATCCGGTTGCCCCGGACCACGGCGTTCTCCGTGCCGTCGATGGCCACCACCGCCTGTTTGGGATTGCCCAGGCGGATCTCCGTGACCTTCTTGAGGAAGCCCAGGCCTCCGTTCTGGTCGCAGGCGGCGTAGAGCATGTTGGCCTTGTTCCCCTTCCCGTCCCGGTCGTCCACCCATGTGACGCACACCACCTTGCCGTCGGCCGCCACGTGGGGGTTGTCCGTGTCGAAGCCCTTCGCTCCCGGGTTCAGGATCACCGGGCCCTTGAAGGTCTGGCCCATGTCGTTGGAGAAGACGAAGGAGGTGTTGTTCGGCCAGGCCCCGCCGTAGACCCCGCCGTAGACCAGGTAGATGTTGGTCCCGCTGACGGCCACCTCGGGCTCCCAATACTTGTCGGACCTGGGAGAGGAGGCGGAATACTTGGTGATCTGGGTCTCCTTGAAGGTCTTGCCCATGTCACGGGAAACCGAAATGTAGAGATTGCCTTTGTTGCTCCCGGAGACGCGGGCGTCGTCGTAGGCGATGGCCACGAGCGGCCCCATGGCGTCGATCGTGAGATAATGAACCGCCGCCGTCCCGGGAGGGGCGGAGGGATTGTTGATCTTCCTCTCGGTCTGGAATGTGCTGATCTTGCCGTTCTTGATCTCCACGGCCGTATAGTAGACGTCGTTGGGCTTCTGGGAGCCCCCCACGATGGCGGCCACCTTGTAAGTCAGGAAGGCCTTCCCGAAAGAGCAGGCCATGCGCAAGTTGTCGCAGTCGAAGTTGGTCCCGGCCGTCTTGGTGTTCACCCGCGTGGGGCCGAGCCAGGTCGTCCCCTCGTCGGGGGAGGCCATGACGTAGATGTCATTGGGCCAGGCCTTCTGGGTCGTCGTGCTCCACTTGCCCGTGCAAAGCCCGATGTAGACCTGGTTGAAGGTGGCGCCGATGATCATGTTCTCGAAATCCCAGGTCCCGCTCACCTGGACGTTCCAGAGTTCCTTGGAAGGGCTCCAGGTGAAGCCCCCGTCGGTGGAACGGCTGAAGAACAGGTGGGCCTTTCCGCCGTACTCTTCGATCCACGCGGCGTAGGCCAGAAGGGGAGTGGCGTGGAGCCCCGGCGCGGTGGGTCCCGCCGTTTCCCTTGGACAGGCGACCTGCATGTTTCCCTGGGAACTCCGGACCGTCATATGGCCCCGGATGGAACCCTTGTTCACCTTGTAGACCTTCCTGGGAAAGGCGATCTGCGGCGTCTGGGCCGCCGCCGGGATCCCCCCCAGGAGGGAAAGAGTGATTACCAACGCTATTCTTCTCATTTACCTATCTCCTTTTTTCCAAAGGTAAGCGGGCCTCCCGGGGGAGGCCCGCATTCAATCATCAGTAGACGACCGGGTCGGTGAACCAGGTCAACCGCATCGTCTTGGTGTTGAGACCCAGGGCGGCGGCATGGAAGATCCCGAGCCCGTCGGGGGCATACGGGAATTTTGCGACGCCCTTGTTCACCACGCTCACGTAGGCGGTCGTGAAAGTGGCGAAGACCGAGGTGTAGGTCCCTATGGCGAAGTTCATGGAGAAACCGATGTAGCCCAGGGAATCCAGGTTCAGCGGCGGGGCCGTCCCGGCCTCGGTCACCAGGATGATGGCGGCGTTCCCCTCCTCGGCGGCGGTGAAGTGCCCGATGGTGAAACCCTTGCCTCCGCCGAGATAGGTCAGCTCGGGGAGCTTCAGGCCGGAGAGGTAGATGTTGTTCTTGCCCAACCGGTCGTCCGCCCAGTAGACGAAGACGTCGCCGTTGCGGCTCATGGAGACCCTGGGGTCGTCCACGTCCTTGGGTCCTCCGAAGAGGCCGCCGATCTGGGTGGCGTGGCGCATCTTCTGGAAGGTCTTCCCGCCGTCGTCGCTCATGGCCAGGTAGGCGTCCTCGCCGCCGCCGGAAACCTTCATCTCCTCGCCGGCAATCACGATGTGCCTGCCGTTCACGGCGATCTTGTAATTGTAGTCATATCTCACGGTTTTCAGGGCCTTGGTCCCCAGCCGGATTTCGGTGACTTTCGAGAGGAAGCCCCGGCCCCCCTGATCGTCGCAAGCGGCGAAGACGGAGTTGTATTTGTTGCTTCCCCCGTCACGGTCGTCCGTCCAGACCACGCAGACCACGTCGCCGTCGGCGGCGATCCTGGGTTTGTCCGCGTCGAAGCCCTTTCCGCCGGGATTCAGGATGATCGGGCCCTTGAAGGTGGAGCCCATGTCGTTGGAGAAGATGAAGGAAGTGTTGTTGGGCCACTTGCCCACGCCGCCGATCGTATAGACGCCTCCGTAAGCGATGTAGATGTTCTTGCCCGATACGGCCGTGTTGCAATCCCAGTAACGGTCGGTCCTGGGCGTCGCGGCGTTGTAATGGGTCAACTGGGTCTCCTTGAAGGTCTTGCCCCCGTCCTTGGAGACGGACACGTAGAGATTGCCCCTGTTGCTTCCCGTCACCCTGGCGTCGGCCCACACGCAGGTCACCAGGGACCCGTCGGCATCGATGTTGCAGGAAGTGACGCCCGGCGTCTTCCCGGGAGCGGCCGAGGGATTATTGATCTTCTTTTCCGCGTTGACGATATTGATCTTCCCGGCCTTGATGTTCACGGCTAGGTAGTAGTAGTCGTTGGGGCCCTGGTGGGTGCCGGAAGTGAAGTGGGCGAACTTGTATCCGATGTGGGCCACGCCGTTGGTGCAGGCCATGACCAGGTTGTCGGCGTCGCCCTTCCCGGCGGTGACGGTGTTCACCTTGGTCGGGCCGATCCAGGTCTTCCCCTCGTCGGGGGAGGCTACGACGAAGACGTCGTTGGGCCAGGTCTTTCCGGTGCTCGAGTTGTAGGTCCCGGAGCAAATCCCGATGTAGACCTGGTTGCCCGTGGCGCCGATAATCATGTTCTCGAAATCATAAGATCCGGTCACCCGGACCTTGTAGACCTCCTTGGCCTTGCCCCAGGTGAAGCCCCCGTCGGTGGAGGCGCTGAACATGACGTGGACCACCTTGGGAGTGCCGTACATCTCCGCCCAGGCCGCGTAGGCGAGGAGGGGCGTGGCATGGAGGCCCGCCGCCGAGGGAGGCGCCACTTCCTTGGGGCTCACCACCTGGAGGTTGCCGCGGGTGCTGTTCCAGGTGGAGCGGTCCAGGAGGGCATTTGAATTGAGCTTCACCACCTTCCTGGGAAGGGTTACGGGCGGCGTCTGGGCCGCCAAGGTTCCGGCCAACAACAGGCCGGCCACTGCAAAGAACCATCGACTAGAACGCATTTTTACCTCCTATGGCGTAAAACAAACGGAGAAATGTCCTGTGGAGATGAGCCTAGGATCCCTGGATGAAGAAAAGCCACAAAAGCCCCAGAAATTCGAAGTGAATACATATTCTATCTCGCGGAAGGGCAAGCGAATCGGAATTAGGCTTGCAATCTAAGAATTGTTGTTTCTCCGGACTTCCCGGTCAAGCTCCCCGGACCTCGATCTTGTCCCTTTTGCCCCGGGACGGGACAATTCGCTCCATGGACACCCTGGTTGAAATCGGAAAATGGATCCTCCTTGTGCTGGCGGCGGGCTTCGTCGGCCAATTCGGAAAATCCCTCGCCCTGGTCCTCCTGGAAAAAAGAAAAGCCCGCAAGAAGTCCGAAGCCGCATCCGATTCCAGCCAGCCCCCCCAATCCTTCCCCGAGCGACCAGACCCCAAGGCCTGGAAGAAAAAAGCCAAGCTCGAAAAGAAGCGCCTGAAGGCCGAGGCCAAGCGGGCGAAGAAAACCGGCCATCCCCCCAGCCAGGACGTCTCGAAATGATCCATGAATCTTTCCTCCTCCTGGGGGTCTTCTTCTCCCTTTTCCCGGGCAAAGACTCGGGAAAAACTCCTCCCCCTCCAGCCCCCGTGAATGTGGTGATCTCAAGCCCGTCGGTCTGGACTCTGGCGGACACCCGGGGCGAGATCCGGGAGATCTGGACGGGCCCTCCCGCCAGGATCGCCTCCCACGGCGCCGAACCTCCCAGAGTTCTCAAGGTCGCGGCCTTCGGGGAGGTCCGGGAAGGGGAGACATGGAAAGACCTGCGGGCCTTTCCGTGGAACCATGAAGGCTCCCGGCCGGGACGCCTGGCCTTGTCCTGCCCCGCCCGGGGTGCGGGGATCGAGATCCGGGCCTGCCGGAACGCCTCCTTCGGCCCGGTCTTTCTCGTCTATACCTTCCACCGGGCCCGAGCCTTCCGGTTCTTCCTGGGGGGAAAGGGAGGCGCCTCTCTCCCGGGTTCCTTCCGGCCGGGGCCCTCGGCGGGGGAATGGACCCTGGAGACCCGGGCCCTCGGGCCCCTGAGAATCGGCACCGATCCGGCGGGAAGACTTTCGGTCTCCCCGCGGGGCGCCTTCCTGGAGGTCCCGGCCGCCCGGCGGATCCTGGTCTGCCTCCATGCCGGACCGGGGGACCTCCCTCCCTCCCGCGGAAGGGCCTGGGCCTCCGCCTGGTGGGACACACTTCGAGGAAAATGGGGGGATACCCGGCGCGTCCGGGTCCGGACGGGCCTTCCCCGCCTGGACGCGCTCTTCGACGCATCGGTGGACGCCGTGGAAGCCGACCGGTTCCGGTCGGGGGTGATCATCGCCGGCTCCGACGGCTGGTACAAGAACGCCTGGATCCGGGACGGAACCTACTCCGTCCTGGGCCTGGACCTGGCGGGACACCACAAGGAGGCGGCGGAATTCTTCCGCTTCTGGATCCGGGAGGGAGGCTTCTCCTGGGGGGGAACCAACGAAGCCCAGCAGCCGGCCATCGGGATCGCAGGCATGTGGTTCCATTCCCGGATCGTCCAGGGGGGGGACTCCTTTCTTGCCGAGGTCTACCCTTACGTCCGGAAATACGCCGACTACTACGCCCGCCGGGTCGCAGGAGAAGGGATGGTCCGGACCGCCGAGGAGTGGATCTGCCAGGTCCCTGCCCCGACGGCCTGGCCCAACGCGGAGATCTACGGGGGGCTTCGGGCCGCCGCAAGGATCGCACGGCGCCTGGGGCGGACCGGCCACGCCGAACGGTGGGAGAAGGCCGCCGCCGCCCTGAAGAAAGCCCTCCTGGAGAGGGCCTACGACAAAAAGCTCTCCCGCTTCATTCCCTTGGCCGGCCCGCCCGGGAAGGTATACCGCTCCAAGTCCTTCCCCCGGAGCCGGCACCGCAACGGCCCCCTCAGGGACGAGCGGGTCGACTCGGGGATGTTCATGCTGGCCCGGATGGAGGCTTTCGGCAGGGGGCTCGGAGCGGTGGCCGTGGACGATCCCCGTTTCGCCGCCACCCAGGCCTGGATCCACCGGGTCCTCTACGAGTCCGACGGCTCCATCTCCCGCTTCGACGGAAACCCGGGCTCCCCCTTCTATCCAAAAGGACAGTGGCCCGTCTGGCCCATCACGGCCTGCTGGGCCGCCCAGGTCGAATGGCTCCGGGGAAGGTCCGACCGGGCCTGGAGGCATCTCCTGGGCGGAGTGACCCGGAAGAAGGGCTTCGATCCGGGGAGAGACTGCTTCCAGCTTCCCGAACAATGGAACCTGGACGGCGCCCCCGTCCGCACCACCCATTTTCTTACCTGGTCCCACGGGGAGTTCCTCTTCACAACTTTGCTTCTGCTCACGGGCCTGGAGGTCGACCCCCCGGGAGGCGCCGACCTGGCC
>JALUZX010000774.1 GCA_027011425.1 Planctomycetota bacterium | reverse complement strand
TCCCGCCCTCCCGCCGGGTTCGAAAGAGGCTCGGGTGGAAAATTTCCGGTTCCGGGGATGGAGGCTGGACCTGGAGGTGAAAAAGGCCGCCGGCGCCCTGGCCTGCCGCCTCTCGGGCAGCCCCGAACCCGGGAGAAGCCTCACCCGGCCCCTCAAAGTCCGGGCCGGAGGAACCGCACTCACCCTCCGGCCGGGAGAATCTCTCAACTTCCCGTTCCACCCCGGCGGCCTCGAGCGGGCCGCCCATCCCCTGGAACGTGCCCGGGTCTTCGGGAGAATCCTTCTCGGGGAACCCCTCCCGCCGGAGGCAGAGAAAACCGGCACGGTCGGGCTGGAAGCCTGGATCCGGGCCGCGGAGAACAGGTTCGACAAAGAAAGGCTCCGGAGTGTCCGGGCGAAGAGGTGGAAGGAACTCGGGATCCGGCCCCGCTGACCGTCACTACCTGGCAGACGCGGCAAAAGTCTTGTCAAGTTCGTGACGCGGTGGGTGCGCCGGAACTGGCCCCCCGACGTCACGAGCCCGGATCTCCGATCCGGCCTCGCTCCGGCGGGGGCTTCACAACTTTTCAAGCTGGGGGAAGGTCACGGGTTTTTGGGTTTTTGGAGGGCCCTGGACTCTTGTCGTAACCGGCACTACCTGGCAGACGCGGCAAAAGTCTTGTCAAGTTCGTGACGCGGTGGGTGCGTCGAAACTGGCCCCCCGACGTCACGAGCCCGGATCTCCGATCCGGCCTCGCTCCGGCGGGGGCTTCACAACTTTTCAAGCTGGGGGAAGGTCACGGGTTTTTGGGTTTTTGAAGGGCCCCGGACTCTTGTCGTAACCGTCACTGTCTCCTTTTGGGAATCCCCATCCAAGCCGTGGAAGCCCCCTTTTCCGGCAGGAATTCTTCCTTAGAATAACCCTGTTCTTCCCGCCCTCGGGCGAGCTGTTCCATTTCGAGGAAAATCCTTTTTTCCTTAGGGTTCATTGTTCCTTTCCAGGAAGTTCCATCCAAGCACAGGAGGCATTTATGCGTTTCAAGTCCCTTCTTCTAGCGGCCGCCTTCCTGGCCCCGGCGGCGACAAGCCAGACCGTACTCTACGAATCCCTCACGGGCTGGAACCACGTAGGGGGACCCCCCAACTGGAGCGACAACGTGACCGCCGCCGGATCGGAATTCCCCAAGGTGGACCAGCTCAACTCCACCCAGACTCTCCAGTATTCGTCCAAGGCGATAGCTCTCAAGCAAGGCTCCTACGTAATCACGTTCCGCGTGATGAAGTTCAAGGACAACACGGGCGTGGCTCCCCTTACAGCGGAAGCCATCGTGGGAGGAAAGAGGTTCTCCCGGAAGACCCCGGCCAAGACCATCCAGATCCCGGTGGATCCCAAGACGGGGAAGCTCAAGAAACCCCGCTGGGTCTGGACGGACCCGCTGGTCTTCTACGTGGACAAGCCTTCCATAAACGTGGTCTTCTTCCTGAAAAACACGGATTCCAAGATCACCAAGCAGAATTTCTACTTCGACGGCGTCATCCTGGGCCGGGTCCGGGACGACAAGATCGTGGAATGCCAGTCCATGACTCTCCATTGCGCCACGACTTGGGGCATGCCCTACACCAAGCGGGGCGTCCCGGAAAAGACATCTCCCTTCGGAAGGATCGACCACGTGCAACAAGGCGGCGGCGGAACGGGCCTCTGGTGGTTCCACTGGCACTCCCGGCTCTTCATGCTCCAGCCCGGGGTCTACACGGCCAACGTGCGGGCCATGAAGGACACGAGCTTGAACAACGCCCAGGCCATCGATCTCTTCACCAAGGTCAACGGCGTCAAGTACCTGGTGACATGGAATACGACGGAGCAGAAACTCAACAAGTGGGTCCTCACCACGGGTCTCACCTTCAGGGTCACCCAGCCGAACACCTGGGTACGCCTGGTCTTCCAGTCCTTGAGCGGCCAGAAGGACAACTACAGCCTGGACTACATGCTGGTCCGTAAAGGGGGATTCCGGCTGTTCGGCAAGGGAGGCATCACCACCCCCGGGTGGCTCACCATCAAGGGGAACATCCCCAAACTCGGGAAGACCCTCAACATCGAGGTCCAGTTTGCCTTGAAGACGGCCTTCCTCTTCTTCGGAAGGAAGGAACTCAAACCCCCCATGGACCTCACGCCCTTTGGGATGGGCAGGTGCCACCTCTACACCATGCCCTTCCTGGTGACCCCCGGCGTCATGCCCAACAAGAACAACGTGGCCCTCTTCAAGATCCCCATCCCGAACAACCCGGCGCTCATCGGCGCCAACTGGTTCAACCAGGCCATGGCCATCGACAAGCCCATGTTTATCAACCCCGTGGGGATCGTGACTTCCAACGCCGCGGAGGTCACCCTCGAAGACTGAGGGAAAACCGGTTCCCCCGCTTCTTCCCGGGCCGGGCCCCCCGCGGGCCCGGCCTTTTTTCACCCCGAAACACGGGGGCTTCTCCAGAGTTCCAGGCCGTTCGCTTGGGTTAGGGCCGTAAAATAGAGAACTCCCTTCCAGGAGAGAAGTTGACGGGGGGATGAAAAATCTCCGGATCCGGATTTTACCTTCCTCGTGCCGGCCCCGGTTCCGTCGGTGACCCAGAGAGCCTTGCTCCCGCCGGAAACCTTGGCCGTGAAGAAAAGGAGCGAGCCCGCCACGGTCAACTCCTCCAGGTGGGCTCCCCCGGGGCCCGGCTTGAACTCGTAGAAAAGTTCCGTTCCCGACGCAGTGCCGTCTGACCGCCGGAGTTCGAACCCGTGCTCCCGGTCCCGGGCGCTGAAATACCACTTCCCCTTGAACCAGGCCGCCTTTCCGGGAAAGGAATCCGGTCCCCCCACCTGCTTGGCGCAGATGTCCTTGACCAGGCGGGTGGACTGGGCGGACAGGGCGGGGAGAGAGGAAAAAAGAACGAGGAAGAGAGGACAAAATTTTCGGGAAAGCATGGAAGGGCTCCTTCTTTCCATTGGGATCCGGGAATTCACGGTTCGTCCCCGCCCGCCCGGGGATTCCCGTGACGGGCGGGGAGAGAGAGGATTACCAGCGGTGGCCCGGGTATCCCGCCCGGGGGCCGCCGTAGACGCCCATGTTCCTGGGCGGGTAGAGGGGGTTGCCCGTCCCCAGGCAGGGCGACCCTTGTTTGAGGATGTAGGCGGGCGGAACCAGGAGAGGGTCTTTGCCCATGATGACGCCCACACCGGTGGATACACCATGGAAGGGTTTTGTGAACTTCCACGTGCAGGAGTATGTCGCGGTTTGACTGCAATAGGACGCGACCGCGGCGGCCAGGGTATGGATCCCCACCACGGGCCCCAGGCGGAAATCGGCGAAGATGTTGTTGGTGAACTCCACCTTTCCGGCGCGGTAGAACCACACCCCGGCGATCTGCTTCACGTTGCTCTTGAAGGCGGAACAATCCAGCCGGTGGAAGACATTGTTGCGAATGGCCCCGGGACTCGCCGTCCATATCCCGTAAAGGTCGGTGTCCGGCCCCTGGGGCTTCGGCGCCTTGGGGAGAACGAAGGGCCCGATCACACAGTTCTCCACAGTCAACTTGTTTCCCCCGGGGCACCAGATTCCGGCCACGATCTGGAACCCGGCCCCGTTGACCTGCCTGAAGCCGAGATCGTGAATGCGGCAGTTCCGGACCGCCGCTTCCCCCGTCCCCTGGACCATCTTGATTCCGATATAATGGAAATTGCCGGTCCGGGCGGCCGGGTCGGCGGCGAGCCTGCGGATCGTGCAGTGCTCCACGAGGGCCTTGACCCGGAGCCCCAGGTTGATCCCCATGATGCTGCTCGTCCCGTGCCCCGCCGAACCCTCCATGAGGCAGTCCGCGATCCTGAGGCCCTGGACATAATCGGCGCGCAGGCACCGGGCGGGCCTGTGCAGGGGAAGATACCCGCTTGGAAGGACGCGCAATCTCCGGATTGTGATCCCCGCGAGGGAAGAAGCCGCCGTCCCCCTCACGTTGATGGTCCCCCGCTTCTTGTCCGGCGTATTGTCCATGACCCCCTCGATCGTGGGCACGCCCTGGCCCTTGCCGGTCCAGTCCTTCCCCTCCAGGGTGGTGTTGGAGGACGTGATGAAGAGGACCTCCTTGTAGGTCCCGGAGGACAGGCCGTCCACCCACACCGTCCCGCCCCCGGCCGAGGCGGCCGCCTTCAGGGCCGGAGACACCTTGTGATACGGGGCGAAGGGCGTGCCCTTTTCCGGGCCCGTCGCGTCACCGTCCACGTAGAAGAAACCCTTCGAGGGAAGGAGGGCCGCTTCCAGGGAGGGGCTCAACCGGACCGGCCGGGGCTCCCCCTTGGGTAGAACCAGGGCTTGGAAGAACAACACCCCTCCGGTTTGCAAACCCGCCGGAACGGGAAGCACGACTTTCCCCTTGCCCGTGGAATCCAGCGTGGTGAACCAGGCCCCCATCAAGGCCGAGGGGTCCAGGTCGAAACGATCAGGACCGATGGGGATCGGGGAAGAGGCCCGCCGCAAGGCAAGCAGGACCGCCGCC
>JALUZX010000773.1 GCA_027011425.1 Planctomycetota bacterium | reverse complement strand
CCCCGGGGGAAGGAGCCGCTCTTCACCTTCGGCGCGGTGGCGGACGCCCAGTATGCCGACGCCCCCCCCAGGGGAACCCGTTTCTACAGGAAGTCCCCGGCGAAGCTCCTGGCTGCGGTGAAGGAACTGAACGCCCGGAAGGCGGATTTCTCCATTCACCTGGGGGATTTCATCGACAGGGATTTCAAGAGCTTCCAGACCATGGTTCCCATCTGGAATGGGCTGAAGGGGCCCCGTTTTCACGTCCTGGGCAACCACGACTTCAAGGTGGCGGACGAGGAGAAGGCCCTGGTGGTCGAAAGGCTCGGCCTGGATCGATTGGGCCCGGGAAAGGGGTATTACTCCTTCGCCTGGAAGGGCTGGCGTTTCCTTGTCCTCGACGGGAACGCCCAGAGCCTCCAGCGGTTTCCCAAAGGCACGCCCTCCTGGAAAGCCGCCGCCGCCAGGCTGAAGGATGCGATGAAGCGGATGGTCCCCAACGCCATGCCCTGGAACGGGGCCCTTGGGAAGAAGCAATGGGCCTGGATGGTGAAGGAACTGGACCGGGCGGCGAAGAGGAAGGAAAAGGTGATTCTCTTCTCCCACTTCCCGGTCTACCCGGCAAACATCCACAACCAGTGGGACGACAAGGAGATCGTAAAGCTCCTGGACGGGCGGGAGAACGTCTTCGCCTGGATCGACGGGCACAACCACGCGGGAAACTACGGCCGCCACGGAGGCGTGCACTACCTCAATCTTCCCGGCATGGTGGAGACCCCCGACACAACGGCCTACGCCCTTGTGAAGGTCTATTCCGACCGCCTGGTGGTGGAAGGTTACGGCAGGACGCCTTCCCGGCGCCTTGCCGGGAGGGCCGCCGTTGCGGCTAGGAATGAGAAGAAGTAAGGAGCGGCCGCGATGCGAAGGAGCACAAACTGGGTCCGGGCGGCCATTTGCCTGGCTTTCTTTTTCACACTGGCTCCGGTTTCCAGGCCGGGAAGCCCCATCGAATTCCTGGCCCGGGAGGGCAAGGGCCTCCTGCTCAGGGTGGACGGCCTCTTGGTCCTCCGCCTCGAGGGCTCCCCTTTCGAGAGGGGCCGCCAGGAGGGAGTTCTCCTGCGGGAGCGGATCCGCACCCTGGTGAAACGGGTCCTCCTGGTGGGGAGGTCGGCGGCCACGGGAAAGAACGCCTTCCCCGGGAGGGCGCTCAAGGAGGCCTGGCGCAGGACCTCGCCCTTCATGAAGAAGGCCCACCTGGAGGAACTGGAAGGACTCGCCGCCGGCGCGGGCCTCCCCCTGGAGGAAGTCCGGGAGGCGAATATCTTCCCCGAACTCTTCCACTGCAGCGGATTCGCCCTGTTGGGGCGGGCCACCCGGGACGGCCGGGTCCTTCACGGCCGTGTCCTGGACTACATGACCAGCGCCGGGCTCCAGGAAGCCGCCGTGGCGGTCGTGGAAATCCCGCGGAAGGGAATTCCTTTTCTCAACGCCGGTTTCGCAGGCTTCCTGGGGTGCGTGACGGGCTTCAATGCCCGGGGGGTGGCCGTGGGCGAGA
>JALUZX010000772.1 GCA_027011425.1 Planctomycetota bacterium | reverse complement strand
GCCAACTCCCCCACGCCCATCTGCACCACCTCGGGTGAACTGGTGGCCATCACCCACCACGTAAACGTGAACCGGAACGACCACTGGGTCTCCTTCGACCTGGACCCCAAGACCCCGGCCCTTTCCTTCATCACCATCCCCGATTGGATCAACAACGGCGGATACGTCGCCGGGACCTTCTACGACGCCCACTCCAAGGGTTCGGCCTACCAGATCTCCAGCGTCCAGAGCGTGTGGTGGACCGGCGGGAAGGCCAAGGTCGGGACCAACATGGAGATCTCCGCCTACTGCCCCGTCCAGGGAACGGGCGCGATCCCTTGGGTCTCCTACTTCCTGATCTCCAACAAGTTCCTGGCCAGCCCCCTCACCGCTCCCGGGATCGTCGGTCAGTTCGGTTTGAACCCGGGCTTCCTGATCCCCGTGGCCATCGGACCCCACAATCCCCTCACCGGCCAGGCCACGATCTCCCTCCCCGTTCCCAACAACCCGGTCCTTTCGGGGTATGCCGTGCCGGCCCAGTCCCTCACCATCGACCCCAAGACCCAGAAAATCATGCTGGGCAACACCGCCTCCCTCACGATCCTCTGATCCCTATCAAAGAGGCAACCTGACAGACGAGAAAGAGGCCGGCCCATCCGGGCCGGCCTCTTCTTTTTTTGCGGACCTTCCCCTCTCCTACCCGCCGTAGAGAATCTTTTCCGCCGTCCTTCTGAAGACCTCCTGCCGGTCCAGGGCGCCCGATTCCAACCTCTCCTTCACCTCCGCCAGGGCCTCCACCCTTTCCGGCTCCTCCCCCCGGGCCTTCTCCACGAGCCGGTCCACCTCCATGGCCTGCCGTGAGAATTCCCTGGAGATGGAAACCTTGTCGGAGAAATCGACCGGCCGTTCCGGCGAGAGGGCGTCCTCCCGCGCCTTGCGGGCCTTTCCTTCCCTCCCCGGGTGGAGATTTCCGGGTCCCCTGATTTCCGGGACGTTCATGAGCCTTGGACCTCCTGAAACGGTTGCCTCGTCGCCTCCCTCATTCTCGGCTCCCGCCCTTCCGGCTTGAGAGAGGTTTCGCCCTTCTTTTCGACATCCCTGTCCCGATTCTGAAGACCCCGCGGCCTGCCCGGGGGCAAAACCAGGCCCAAGGAGGAAAGCTTTTCCGGGCCGGGGAGGAAAGATTTTCCGCCCCGGAAAGAAGAACCGGCCCTTCCCCGCCGCCCTCCCGGCGGACGAAACCATTCATAACCTCTTACCCATCAAGATGTTGAAATCCACTTTCCCCCTTTTCCCTCACTCCCGGCACGGCTTTTGTTGAAGGCCGGCCCCCAGCGGAAACCAGTGCGGGGAAGGAAGAGCCCTCATGATTATCACTCCCTTCGGACACATGGACCCGGCAGCGAAGGTCCCGGTCCCCCAGGGCGGGGAAGGATTCCTTCTCTCCCCAAGGCCCCAGGCGGGCCGATCCGCGGCCAGGGAGGAGAAGAAGAAGGAAACGAGGGATCGCTTCCCTTCCCGCGGGGCCGAAGCCGGCCCTCCTCCCTCGGCCCCCTCC
>JALUZX010000771.1 GCA_027011425.1 Planctomycetota bacterium | reverse complement strand
GAAGAAGAGAGCCGGATCACCAGGCCCCGGAAACCCCGGTCGTGGAAGAAGAGGTTGCTCCCCCCTCCCATGAGGAAGAAAGGCAGATGCCGCTCCCGGGCCCACTCCAGGGCCCCGACCAGCTCCTCCACCCCGCCCGGGCGGGCCAGAAAATCCGCCTGGCCTCCCACATGGAGACGGCAAAGAGGGGCCAGGGGGACGTTTTTCTCCAATTCCACAGCGGACCTGCCCTTGTCTTCGGCCCTGAGTCTCCTTTCGAGACACACGGGAGAGGGCCCTTCCAGGCGGAGGTAGTACAATAAGGAAGGCCCATTTGCGAAACCTTCTCCTCGGGAACACTAGGAAAAGGGGAGACCATGAAGACCACCGCCATCCTCCGTGATTCCTTTTTCCTCCTCCCGGCCCTGGCCGCGCTCCTCGCTCTGGGAGCCTGCCACCACTCGGGCGGGGGAAGGCACGTTCCCCAGGCCCGCCTGGGCCCGAGGCACCCTTCCCCCAAGGCGGCGGCGGAACTTCCCCTGGCCTCCCTTCCCGGCCAGGTCGCCCTGGGCCCAGGCGGCAAGACCGTGCTCCTGGCCCAACCCGTCCTGGGCAGGGTCCTGGAAGTGGACCCCACGGACCAGAGCACCCGGATCGTGACCACCACGCCGGGCTCTCCTTGGGGCCTCAAACCCATGCCCGGCGGCAAGACCTACCTGGTGACCGACTCCGCCGGGGACCGCCTCCTCCTTTTGGACCCGGACAAGGGGTGGGAGAGGACTATCCAGATCCCCTTCCCCGGAACACCCTTTACGGCCCTGCCCAGCCGGGACGGCACCTGGGCGGCCGTGGTCTTCGTGGAGGGATTCCTGGCCCAGGTCCCCCTGGGAGGGGGTCCGGCCCGGAAGATCGACGCGGGCCTCCAGGACCCCTGGGGGGCCGCCCTGGAGCCCGGGGAGGAGACCCTTCTCGTGGCGGAACGGGGCCTGGACCAGCTCACCCGGGTCCGGCTCTCCGACGGGGCCGTCCAGAAGGTGGCGGGCAAGCTCAAGGAGTGCACCGACGTCTTCCTGGAAACCGGAAACGGTTCCGTCCTGGTGGCCTCGGACACGGGCGACATCTACCGGGTGGTCCTCCGGGGGGGAACCTCCCAGGTCTTCCGGAACCTTCCCGGGGCGGTCACCCTGGCGGCGGGGCCCGATCTCGGCACGGTTCTCGTGGGAGACTACGAAAACGGAAAGGTCTACACTCTGGACCGGATCAAGGGGGGAGCGGCCATCCTCGTGGAAGGCCTGGGCCAGCCCACCTGGATGGGCGTGGCCGGACCTTCCTCCCTGGTCGTGGTGGACCAGACGGCCCTGGGCGGTCTCTACCTGGTGGAATGGACCCAGGGGCTGGCCCGCCCCACTCTTCTCATGGAGAACGGCCGGGACATGACTTCCGTGTGCGTCCTCCCCGGCGGGAAAAGGGCGGCCCTCACCACCGACAGGGGCCTTCTCTACCTGGTTCCCCTGGACGGGAAGGATCCCGTCCTCCTCACCCGGAACCTGGTGGAACCTTCCGCCCTCTCCTCCTCCCCCGACGGGAAGACCCTCTTTCTCTCGGAACGAAAGAGCGACCCTCTGGGGGACTACTCCAGGCTCACCGCCGTGGACGCGGCCACGGGAAAGATCCGGGGGCTCACGGGATTCAGCCTCCCAGAGGCGGTCCACGCCACGGGAATGACCGACCGGGGCCTTCTGGTCGTCCGCGACGCCAAGGGAGTCCGCCTCTTCGACCCGGCCCTCGGCACATTCTCCCCAGCAGGGTATATCCACCTCATCCCCTCCACCACGGGAATCGCCCTTTCCGGGTCCAATCTCTGGGTGGCCTGGTCCAGCGAAGACCGGAACCTGGACTTCGAGATCGACAGGCTCGACCTGAGTTCCGGCACAGGCACGGCCGTCGAGAAGGGAAGCGGCATCCAGCCCGTGGGCATGGGCCTCACTCCCAGGGGGGACACCTTGCTGGTGGTGGACCTTGCCGGGGCGGCGATCCTCCGCTTCCTGCCCTGAGGAACTTCCAGGCCTGGAGAATCCCCGGGGGCTTGGCACGTAGAGACATCGCCTGGAAACCACAGGTCGGGACTTCTTGCGAGAGGAGGCGGTTTCATGCCCCTGGCCTTTCCTTCCCACCAAGGTTTGATCCTGCCTTTGAAGGCCTGGCTTCCCCGCAAGATCGACGGGGTGGCCCTCTGCGTGGGAGCGGCCATGCCCGATATTTTCGACGGGGCCGCCTGGCCTTTCCGGGGAACCCTGGGACAGTGGCTGGGCCACTCCCTGGCAGGGCTCCCCGTTGTGTCCCTTCTGGGCCTGGTTCTCTCCATAGAGGCAAGGCGTCTCCTGCCTGAAACATGGATTCATCGCCTGGACTTCGGTCCGCCTCCAGGCCCTCCCGGTCTCTTTCGTGCCCTCTTTTCCGTGGGGCTGGGCGCTCTTTCCCACATCCTCCTCGACCTGGCCTCCCACGGGGGCGCCCGGCTCCTGTGGCCCTGGCACGGGCGTCTCGTTCTCCTTCCCGCCATGTGGAACCATGCATGGTTCACTCTTCCCCTTCCTTTCTACAAAGACCCCTACCCTTTCGCTCCCCATACGTTGGCCTGGATCTTCCTTTCCCTTCTGGGGGCCTTCCTCTTCTTCCGGTTCCTCCGCTCCGACACAGGGCTCGAGAAAAAACCATAAGCATAACGCGAACCCAAGATCCCTTTCTAAGTATTTTATGGATTGAAAGGCCTCCTCCTTTCCCCCACGGGGGACCTTCAGGACTTGGCCGCATTCCTCCAAGTACCGAGACGGAAAAAATGGAACGTGGCCAAACGCCAGAGGGTGCGTCTGTTGGGGGGAAGAATCCCGGTCATCGACGAAAAGACCCTCAGGATCTTCCACCGCAAGAGGGACCGCATGGAACGCCTCCGGCCGGGCGATGCGCCTCGAACCTTGCAATCCTGCGGCCTGGGCCTACTCTCCCTGTGATTCCAAGGACAGACCTTCAGGAGGACACCCATGGCCGAGACCCAGGAAAGACCTTCCCGCGCGATCATGAGAGATCTTCTCCGGAAGACGGCGGCCCCATCGGGGAAACCGGCCTTCGGTAAGGACCCGGTCTGGGAGGGCCTGAGAAAGCTCGGGACCCGGCTCTGGCTGGACACGGGCGACCTGGAGGGGGCCCGGTCGCTCTGGACGGCCGAGATGGAGGCCTTGACCACGAACAACACCCTCCTCAACCGGGAGATCCAGAAAGGAATCTACGATTCGGAGATCCCCGAGGTGGCCGCGGCTTTGCGGAAAGCCGCACCCGGGATGGAGGAGAAGGACCTGGTCCGGGAGGTCTCCCTCTACCTCAACGCCCGGCACGGGCTCAAGCTGGTGGAGGCCTTCGGCGCGCAGGTGAGCGTGGAGGTCCACACCGACCTGGCGAACGACGTGGAAGAAACCGTGGAGACGGCCCGCTTCCTCCACGGGATCGACCCGGAACACTTCTACGTGAAGATCCCCCTCACCCCGGCGGGAATCCTGGCCACCCGGCGGCTGGCGGCCATGGGCGTTCCGGTGAACCACACCCTTGGGTTTTCGGCCCGCCAGAACCTGGTGGTCGCCGCCCTGGCGGGGCCGGCCTGCGTGAACGTCTTCATGGGGAGGCTCAATTCCTGGGTCGCCGCAAACGGTCTCGGCGACGGGCGCCTGGTGGGCGAGAAGGCCACCCAGGCGAGCCAGCGGGAGATCCTGGGCCTCCGGGAGAAGGGCCGCCCCACCCTGCAGATCGGGGCCAGCATGAGGGAGGGGGAACAGGTGGCCCTCCTGGCGGGCCTGGACGTCTTCACCATGCCCCTCAAAGTGGCAGGAGAGTTCCACGACGCCCCGCCGGCCTCCCTGGAGTCCTGCCTGGAGAAGGAATTCCACCCCGCCTTCGCCTCCGGCGTGGACCCGGCGGCCCTGGGGATCCCGGCCCTCTGGAAAGTGGAAGACTCTTTCCAAAAAACGGTCCTCGACCTGGCCGCCCGGGTGGAGGATTCCTGGACCCCGGAACGACTGGAGGAGGCCTTCCGGGAGATCGGGGCGGGCGACCTCTTCCCCGCCTGGACCCCGGAAGAGGAGGCCGGCCTGGCCGAGGGCGGCAAGCTTCCCGCCCTGGAGCGGTGGAAGGAGGATCTCGAAAAGGGCCGGAAGGGCCTGGACGCCCTCTTCACCAAGGCCGGGCTCCTGGCCTTCGCGGGCGACCAGGCCGCCCTGGACGACCGGGTCCGGGGCCTGCTGGGTTAGCGCCGGCCGGCCCGGACAAGACCCCGGGGGCTCTCTTTTCCTCCATTGTGAGGTATCATGTACGCTTCACGTCCCGCTCAAGACCATCACAAAGGAGGAATCCCATGCACCTTGTGAAAAAAGCTCTCCTCTCCCTGGCCCTGCCCTTCCTGGCGGCGGCCCTTCCGGCGCAATACCTCACCCACTACTGGGTGGACGCCACCAAGGGGAGCGACACCAACCCCGGCACATCGCCGGCCAAGCCATTCAAGTCCATCACCAAGGCGGTGGGCCTTGCCCGGCTCAACGCCGTGGTCCACGTCATGCCAGGCGTCTACAGCCCCACCACCACCAAGGAAAAATGGGCCTGGCGCATCGGGACCGGCGCCTCGACGCCCTACAAGAACGTGAAGATCCTCGGGGCGGGCCCCTCCAAGTGCGTCATCGACTTCGGGAACACCCCCCCCACGGGTGGATACTACATCATGGTATGGCACTTCGCCTCGAAGATCGAGATCGCCGGGTTCACCTTCAAGAACAGCAACCGCAAAAAATGGTATTACTTCACCATCAACATGGAGCACTGCAAGGAGGTGAACGTCCACGACTGCGTCTTCGTCGACCAGACAGGCGCCATGGCCATCTGGGGAGGCGCCCAGGACGTCTCCGTCCACCACAACGTCTTCACCAAGGGCCCCTACCCTGCCCTCCGGCTCCGCCTCAACGACACATCCTCCCCCAAGCCCAAGAACGACTACATCTACAACAACCTCTTCTACGCCGTGGGCCACAACGCCGTGGAGATCACCGGAAAATCCGGCGCCCAGCATCTCTACAACAACATCGCCCTCAACTGCTCGGGCTACGGATTCCTCGGCGGCCCGGCAAAGCTTCCCATCGCCTTCGAGAACAACCTGGCCTTCGGAAACACGAACGGCAACTTCAAGGTCCCCTTCAAGCTCTCCAAGACCAACCTCTCCGTGGATCCCATGCTGGTGGCCCCGGCCAAGGGGGATTACCACCTGAAACCCGGCTCGCCATGTATCGACGCCGGCCACGTGGGGGCCCTGCCCTTCATGGGGGCCGATTTCTACGGAGACTGCCCCCTGACGGACAGCGACGAGAACGGCATCGCCGCCGCGGAGATCGGCGTCCACGAAGTAAACTTCAATCACCTGAGCGTAACCAACTGGGGCCTGGGGAAGACGGCCGTCTTCACGAATACGCCCTACAACGCCTCCAAGTCCTACCCGGGGTTCTTCTTCCTGGGCTTCAGAAGCTTCAACGCCTCCCATCCGCAGGTCGGGTTTTTCGGCGTGGACCCCACATCCATCCTGGTCATGCCCCCCCTTCCGGCGCCGGGCAAGTTCCAGCTCGCCCTTCCCCAGAACCCTCTCCTCAAAGGTCTCCCTATCTACGTCCAGGCACTCAACTTCGGCCCGCGCCAGGGCGGCGGGGGCTACGCATTCAAACCCACGGCCCGCCTGACCCTCTACCTCTTCTGAATCCCCGGGCTCATCCCCCGTCTCTTCCACCCGCCCGCCGGCCCGGCGGGCGGGTTTTTTTG
>JALUZX010000770.1 GCA_027011425.1 Planctomycetota bacterium | reverse complement strand
GATCCCCGTGTCCGTCCAGTCCCGGACCGCCTGCTGGGAGGGGGAGAGGGTGACGAAGAGATCCCCGAAGAGGAGGACCAGGAGAACGAGAAGGCCGAAGAAGGTGACCCGGGAGAACCAGGTCCATCCTCTTTCTCCGAAAGTCCCCTCCAGGCGGTCCAGGATGCGGGCCTCGTCGGCCTGGTCCAGGAGGCGTCTTTCCATGGAGGCGAGCCGGGAGAGAAGGCGGCGCCTCTCCCTGGATCCGGGGGCCTTCTTCCCCGCTCTTTCCTCTTCCGCCGCGAGCCTTTCCCGGACCAGGCGGACCTGGGCGGCCTCCTGGCCCAGGGCCTTCACCCGCTCCGGGGGAGGAAGGTCCTCCTGCTCGGCCAGCCGGAGCTGGGCCGATTCCAGAAGAAGCCGGCCTACCTCCTGGAGTTCGTCGGGCGTGAGGCCTTCCAGGATCTCCCTGGCCGCGGCGGCGGCCTCGCCGGCCAGGGCTGGGTGCCACTCGTGGCGGGAGAGCACCACCAGGGCCTGGACCCGTTCCTCCGGGGGAGCGGCCGCAAGGGCCGCCATCCGGGCCCTCTCCCACTGGAGGCGCAAAGCCTCCAGCCTCTTCCGGTCCTTTTCCTCCAGGCTTTCCGGAAGGGCCTGGATGGCCCACTCCACGAGGGTGGGGGACCAGCGCAGTGTCTTTTTACCCTCCGAGTCCTCAGTCATCCCTGGAGTCTACCTGGAAGGGCCCCTGAGGAGAGACCTTGGCTCTTTCTTCTCTCCCCTGTTCCCCCAGGTGCCCCGGCTATACTCGTTTTCCATGCAAGAGAGACCTGCCTTCGAGAGGGATCCCTTTCTGCGTGCCCTGGAGACGAAGGTCCTGGAGACGGGCCTGGAAGAGGGCCGGCCCTGGGCCGTGCTGGAAGACACCCCCTTCTACCCCGAGGGGGGCGGCCAGCCCTCGGACCGGGGGAAGCTGGGCGAGGCGTCCGTGGAGAGGGTGGAGAAGCGGGAGGGACGGATCCTCCATTTTCTGGACCGGCCCGTGGAGAAGGGCCCGGTCCTGTGCCAGCTGGACTGGGAGAGGCGCTGGGACCACATGCAACAGCACACGGCCCAGCACCTTATTACCGCCCTGGCGGCGGACCGGTTCGGGTGGGAGACCAGGGCCTTCCACCTGGGACCGGAGGTCTGCGACATCGACCTGGACGCTCCTTCCCTCTCCCCGGAGGAGAAGCTTCGCCTCGAGGAGGAGGCGGCCCGGGAAGTGGCGGCGGCCCGGCCCATCCGCGTCCGCTATGTGGATCCCGGAGAGCTTTCCGCCCTCCAGGTGCGGACCCGGGGACTCCCGGAAGGCCACCGGGGACCGGTGCGGCTGGTGGAGATCGAGGGGATGGACCTCAACACCTGCGGGGGCACCCACCTCCCGGACACGGCCCGGATCGGGGTGATCGCCCTTCTCGGGACCGAGCCCATGCGGGGAGGGACGAGGCTCTATTTCGTGGCCGGGGAGAGGGCGAGGCGGCGCCTTCGCCGGCGGGAGGAGGCCTTCGCCCGGCTTCGCTC
>JALUZX010000769.1 GCA_027011425.1 Planctomycetota bacterium | reverse complement strand
CGTCCCCGATCTTGTAGGTTTCCAGGCCTCCCAGCCTGAGGGGCTCCCGGTCCTGGGCCTCCTCCTTCTCTTCCCGGAGATAGAGCCCCAGGCTCTCCCTCAAGAAGAAACCGGCCGGGTCCTTGAAGAAGGAAACCAGCCGCTCCAGGGAGACCTGGTTCTCCTCCTCCACCGCCACCTCCCCTTCCAAGAAGGGAAGCCTCTCCCCCCTGGGGCCGGAGACGAGCCGGGCCGCCTGGAGCCAGGGCCCCTGGAAGCCGCGGATTTCCGAGCCCTTCAGGAAATACCGGGGCGAGAAGGGCTGGAGAGGGTGGTCCCGGACCAGTTTCTCCCTTCCCCCTGGAATACTCTCCTCCAGGACGTCCAGGAGTTCGCTCACCGCCACCGACGGGGGAAGGGGACTCCCCTCGCGCTCGCTCCTTCCCCCCCAGAAGACCAGAAGCCTCTCCCGGGCGGCCGCGATGGTCTCCAGAAAGAGAGAGCGGTCGTCCTCCCGCTTGGACCTGTCCCCCGGGCGGGGATCCCGGGCGATCCTGTCGAAGGGAGCCGGAGTTTCGGAGCGGGGAAAATCCCCGTCGTTCATCCCGAGCAGGCAGATCACCCGGAATGGGAGGCCCCGCATGGGAAGGAGGGAGGCGAAGTGGACCCCCCCCGCCAGGAAGGAGTGGCGGCGGACCGCCTCTCCCAGCCGGAAGGAAAAGGCCTCCTGGAAGACCAGGAAATCGATCTTTTCCTCGAAACCCGCCGAGGCGGCTGCTTCGCCAATGGACTGGAGGAGCCCCCGCATCCAGGCCGCGTCGGCCGAATCCACCCCCGAGGGGGAGAAGAACTTTTCCAGGAGCCCCGAGTAGAAAGCCGCCCACGCCCCGGGTGGGCGGGGCTCTTCCAGGGCGGCCCGGGCCTCCCGGAGGGCGGAAAAGAAGGAACAGAGCCCCCCAAGCACGGCGGCGGCCGTGCCCTCCACGTCGTCGAAGGGAAGAACGCCCCCGTAGAGGCTCTTCCCCCCGGCCGGGGCCGCGTAGCCCAGGAGCAACCGGTCCAGCCCCCACCGCCAGGAGTTTTCCCGGAAGGCGGGAAGCCCCTCCCGGGCCCGATGCTCCTCGTCCCGGCCCCACCGGATTCCGGACTCCCGGATCCAGAGCCGGGCCTGCTCCACTTCTTCGGGTCCAAGACCGAAGCGTTCCGCCAGGGGAGGATATTCCAGGAGGTCCGCCGTCCTGGAGGCCGGGAGCCGCCCGGGCAGGGTGTCCAAAAGCCGCAGGAAGTTCTCCCCCAGCGGGCTCTCCCCCCTGTAGTTCCTCTCCCCGAGCTGGAAGGGAATGAACCCGGGCCGGCCCGGCTCCCCGCCGAAGACGGCCTCCACCAAAGAAGCGTATACCTCCAGGTCGGGGCAGAGGACCGCCACATCCCCGGGCCGCAGGGTCGGGTCCTCCTCGAAGAGGGCCAGGAGGCGGTCTTTGAGGGCCTCCACCTCCCTCAGCCTTCCCGGACAGGAGTGAAGCTCCAGGGTCCCGTCGGGGCCATCCCGGGAGGAGGCCGGCCGGTTCCCGAGGAGGTCCGCCTGGAGCCCGCCCAGAAGCGTTCCCTCCCCGGGGGGATCGAAGACCTTCTCCACCTCCTCCAAGGCCCCCTCTTGCCGGAGGACTTCCAGGAAATCCCGGTATAGAGCCCCCATGGTCTCCAGGAGGGGATGGCGCCCCTCTTCCGGGGAGGCCGCCCCGTCATCCAGGAAGCAAGGGGAAGGAAGGGGAAGGTAGAGCCAAACCTCCATCAGCCTGGAAAGGGCCTGGAAGATCCTCACGAAAAGCGGGGGAAGGGCGCTCAACCCGAAGAGAGACACCCTGGGAGGAAGGCCCGGGGGAAGGGGGCCCTCCCAGGACCGGAGCCTCTCGGCGAGAAGTTCCGCCCGCCGCGCCGGGTGGTCCCTTCCGTGACGGGCCGCCAGGGAACGCCACAGCCCGGCCTGCCAATCCCCCGGGTCCGCTCCCTCTTCCCAGGAGAAGAGCAGTTCCGGCCGGTAGACCATGTATTGGTCGAAGGTGTGGGCCAGGCGGCGGGCCAACTGGAAACGCTTGATGCCCCGGCTGTCTCCTTCCAGGTAGGCGCCCGCCTCCCCGGGGACGCCCTCCCCGAGAAGCTCCAAAAGGGACCAGGTCATGGCTTCCCGGCTCCAGGGGTCTCCCCCCTCCTCGGGCCCGCCCAGGAAGGCCTCCATCACCTGGTCCAGAAAATTCCTCGGGTAGGGAAAGGAAGGATTCGCCCAGATCCCAAACCTCTCGCTCAGTTCCCGGGCCACCCACTTTTCCATCCCCGGCGAAGGAAGGACGATGACCTCCGGAGTGAAGGGATCCCCCGCCGGGAGGGCTACCCTTTGGGCCAGGCCCTCCAGGAGAACTTCCAGCCTGTTCCCGGCGACGACCCGCATCGGTCCACCCCCACGCCCTTCCTCGTTGCGGGAATCTTCCTCCCCGCCCGTCCCTTCCTCCGGCCTCTCCCCAGGCATTCCCTTTCACCTCCCCGGTTGTCCGGTTCGGGGAAGGACTTTTATTTTGACACCCACCGGGGAAGAAGCCAGGATGCCGTTCCAGCCCTCTCCAGGGAGGCCGCGCGCCGGGAGAGGCCCGCCCGAAAGGACGCAAATGACGGAAGGCCCCCAGAATAAATGGAAACCAGGAGCGCCTGGGTCCGATTCGCTCCCGGATTTTACAGTGATCGTCGCCGCGCCTCCCGGGAAGAAAAACCCGACGGTCCTGGGCCATCTCAGGAAAGTCCATTACCCCTTGGAGAAGATCCAGGTCCTCCTGGCCCTGGGAAACCTTCCTCCCCTCCAAAGGAACACGGCGGCCCAAAGAGCCCGTGGGGAGATCCTCTTTTTCCTGGACGACGATTCCCTTCCCTCGCCCGATCTCTTCCTGGAAGCCGCCTCCCGGTTCCAGGATCCCCGGGTGGATGCCGTGGGCGGCCCCTCCCTCTCCCACCCGGCCCAGTCCTTCTGGCAAAAATGCTTCACCCAAGCCCTTACATCCCCCTTCGGGGGATTCGGGATCGGAGCCCGTTACGCCGCCAAGGGGAGCTTCCGGCCCGCCACGGAAAAAGAATTGATCCTTTGCAATTTCGCCATTCGCCGAAAGGTCTACCTCCAGTCCGGAGGGCTGGACGAAAGGCTTTACCCCAACGAGGAAAACGAGTTCTGCAACAGGCTCAAGAAAGCGGGCAAAGGACTCTTCTACGACCCGGACCTGGTGGTCTACCGGTTCCAGAGGAAAAGCCTGGGGAAATTCGCCAAGCAGATGTTCCGCTACGGGCGAGGGCGGATGGAGCATTTCGTCCTGAAACCCTCTTACTTTTCCCCGGCCTACCTGGTCCCTTTCCTCTTCCTTGCCTACCTTGTCTTCCTGGCGGGTTGGACGGCCTTCAGCCTCCTGAAGGCCGGTAATCCCCTCCAGGGCCTTCGGGGCCTTCTCCTCTTCGCGCCCCTGGCCCTCTACTCGGCCTTGAATCTCGCCTTCTCGGCGGCCTTTGCCTTGAAACAGGGGAAAAAGGCCCTGCCCGCTCTCCCGGCCATGGCCCTGACCTTCCTGGTCCTTCACATCTGTTACGGCGCCGGGACGTTCTTCGGCTTCCTCCGCGGGCTGGTCCTGAGAATCCAGGACGCCCGGGGGAAGGAGGGACCGGGCAAAAGGGTGGAGGTCGTTCCCTTCACCATCCCGGAGGCCGCCACGCCGCGCATGGAGCCCGTTCTCGCGGGTTCCAGGCGGAAAAAGGGCGGCGCCTGAACCTTCCCCTCCGCCCCCTTCCTTCTTGACAAGGCAAGGTCTCTTTCGTTTTCTTTCTTCCCCGCCGGAAGGGCGGAAAACCAGGAAAAAACCCTACAAAAAAACGAAAGGACCCTCCGAAGGGAGGCCTCTTATCATGAAAACCGCCGTCGTCTATCCCCCTTTCTCGGAAAAGGGTAAAAGGCCCCTCTTGGGCCAGAATCGCCAATTCAGATATTCCAGCTCGGGCGAAGTCCGGATCTACCCCATGCTTCCGGCCCTCGCCGCAACCTGGGCCGCCCGGAACGGGCACGAAACTGCCTGGCTCGACGCCCAGAACGACCCGGAACTCACACGCGAAGAATACGAAAGGAGACTCGACGCCTTCGCCCCCGACCTGCTCCTCATGGAGATCAAGGCCCCCATCGCGGGAAGGTACGCCCGCTACGTCCGGGAATTGAAAAGCCGGGACTCCCACATCAAGGTGGCCATCTGCGGCGACCACGCCAGCTTTTTCCCCAAGGAGACATTGGAGGAGAGCGGCGCCGACTTCGTGCTCGTCGGCGGAGACTACGACTGGACCTTCTCCCGCCTCGCGGATTACCTGGACGGCAAGACCTCGGAATTCCCGCCCGGGATCTGGAGCCGGGACGCCTCGGGGGAGATCTCCTCCTCCGGGGAGCCCCGCTTCCTAGAAAACCTGGACGAGGTCCCCTTCATCGACCGGGACTTGACCAGGTGGGAGATCTACGGCGAGGCCTACCTCCGAAAGCCCGCGACCTATATTCTCACCGGCAGAGGCTGCATGGGCGCGCGCGGGATCAGCATATGCTCCTTCTGCATCTGGCAGCACGCCTTGTGGAGAAGGACGGCCCGCCTGCGCTCCCCCGCGAACGTGGTGAAGGAGATCAAGTCCCTCGTGGAGGAGCGGGGAGTCAAGGAAATCTTCGACGACAACGAGAGCGGCCCCGTCTGGAACCTGGATTGGCTCAAGGAGTTCAAGACGCTCCTGGAGAAGGAGGGCTTGATCGGCCGCTTCTCCTTTTCCTCGAACGCCCGGGCCGACATCCTCACCAAGGAGACCTGCAAGGTTCTCAAGCAGATCGGGTTCCGGCTTCTCAAGGTAGGGATCGAGTCCGGCTCCCCCCGCATCCTCAAGGAAATCATCCGGAAGAAGGAAACCGTCGAGGACATCAAGCGGGGCATCAAGAACGCCAAGGACCAGGGCATCGTGGTCCTCATGACCAACATGGTGGGATACCCGACGGAGACGAGGGAGGAGGCCGAGGCCACCTACCGGATGGCCAAGGAACTCATGCTCTACAAGACGCACGCCGGGGACTCCCTCCAGGCGAGCGTTCTCGTCGCCTACCCGGGGACCCCCATCTGGTGGGAAGCCAAGAAGAAGGACTGGTTCATCGTGGACCCGGACGATTACGAAAACTACCGGATGGACAGGGTCATGATGAAGACCGATGTGCCGGCCATCGAACTCTGCAACAGGCTCTGGAGGATCCACCTCCATCCCAAGTTCGTCCTCCGGTCCCTGGTGACCGCCAGGTCCGGAACCGACCTGAACGTGCTCTGGACGGGATTCAAGTCCTTGATCGGCCATCTCAGGGATTTCCGTTCCAAGAAAAAGGACGCGTGCTGACCGCCGGAGCGGGGAAAGCCTTGTCTCAAGCCCCGCCCGCGCACTTCCGGAATCTACGCTCCAGGGAGACACCCAGGAGGACTCCAAGCAGCCCTTCCGACGCGAAGGTGGCCCAGGCCGCCCCGACCCCTCCGTAGGCGGGGATGAGGACCAGGTTCAGGGCGATGTTGAAGACCCCCACCAGGAGGGCGAACCGGGCGTAGGTCCACTCCATGTCGAAAGCCAGGGCTCCCTGGGTGAAGAAGTAGTTGGGAAGGACGAACACCAGGGCCGGCATCAAGACCAGGAGGACGGGCTTCGCGCCGGCGAACTCGGATCCGAAGAGAAAAACCAGGAAGGGCGGCCCCAGCAGGCCTCCGGCCAGGGCAAGCCCCGCCCCGGCCGCGGCCATGTCCCCCACGCCGAGGGAGAAAAACCGGCGGACCTCCCC
>JALUZX010000768.1 GCA_027011425.1 Planctomycetota bacterium | reverse complement strand
GGGACGTGCCTTCTCCTGGGCGGCAAGGTCACAGGCGGAAATGGAGGGGACGGCTGTTCCCGTCTGGGGAAGGTCTTTTGGGGCAAGAAGGGCGGTCCCGGCGTGGACGTGAGGCTGGGGAAAATCAGGGTCGAAGGGGCGGTTCTGGCGGGAGGCAAAGGGGGAATGCTGGGCGGCTTTCCCGGCTTGGCCTACCAGGTGAAGCCTCCTGGGTCTTTTCTCTTTCATCCCAACTCCAAGCCTCCCGTCGCCTGGCTCTCGGGCAAGCCCGCCCGCAAGGGCACGGTCCGTGTCATGGTGAGGGGACGGCCTGGAAGCGCGGGTCTCCTCTTCGTGGGGAGCGGATGGTGTCACTTCCCCCTGGATCCCTTCGGCCTTGGTTCCCTTTTCGTGGTCCCCTTCGCCTGGAAGACGGGGCCCATCCTTTCCCCGGGGGGAACAGGTGGAGCCGTCTTGAATATCAACGCAAAGTATCCCCTGGACAGGCCTGTCCAGGCCCAGTTTCTTGTCCTGGAACCCTCGACTTTCACCCTCTGGGCGACCAATTCCGTTTTGCTGATGATCCGGTCTTGAACCGGGGGGCAGGTCCCGGTTCCAGGCAGGCCCCCTGTTTCCTCCAGGGCGCGCCAGCGGATGCGCGCGGGCGGGCGGCGGCTACCCTGTGCACCAGGACCAGGATCATGGCGTGGGGCATGGTTCCCCGGGCCTGGCAAAGCAGGCCGGGGAGGATCGGTGTGTGCGGGGAACGGCTTTTCCTGGTAGGATCCAGGGTGAATCCGCCCCCGCCCTCACCCCCTGGAAGAGAAGATTCAAGGTTTTTCCAAGGAGATGGTCATGGTTCGTTCCCTTCCGTTGCTCTTCCTTCTTTTCCTTTCCGCCGGGGCGGTCCAGGCCCAGCAGACCCGGGTGGTTCCCTGGAACCTGGAGAAGACCGACGGGAACAGGGGAAGCGCCTATCCTTTCGGATACACCGCGGGCAGGACCCAGCAGGTCGTGGACGGGGCGGCCCTCTGCTCCCGGACGGCCGTTCTCATGGGCCTGGCCCTTCGCCGCGACGGCCGGGGCGCCAACACCTACAAGGCCCGGGTGGTCCCCTCCCTCAAGCTCAGCCTGGGACACACCAAGGTGACACCCTCCACCATGTCCGCGGCCTTCGCCTCGAACAGGACGGGGACCATGACGGTGGTCTACCCGGCGGCGAGTTTCCACCTTCCGCCCTTGCCGCCCTCCAACCCGGGAACTTTCTCGGTCAAGTGGGCCTGGAAGGTCCCCTTCATCTATACCCGTTCCAAGGGAAACCTTCTCCTGGAGTGGGAGATTCCCGGTCCCCCCGGAAAGAGCGAGTACTTCATGGACGCCCACGGCTCCAGGTCCATGGGAGGAAGGGCGTCCCATTACGGCACGGGGGGCGTCTTCGCCGGCAAGGACGCCTACTCGGTCACCTGCCCTTCGCCTTCCCTTCTCTACCCCGGCGGAACCCTCTCCCTGGCCGCCTCGGGCCTGAAGAAGGCCTATACGGCCGTGGCCATCGTGGGCACGTCCCGCACGGCCTTCGGGAGCGTCTCCCTTCCCTTCGACCTGGGCCCCCTGGGCGCTCCCGGGAATTTCCTCTACGCCAGGCCGACCTTTCTCTTCTCCTTGCCTCTCTCCCAGGCGGGCGGAAGCTTCGGCGGAAGCCTCTCCCTCCCCCTTCCCTCGGATTCCTGGTTCGCCGGGGCGAAATTCTTCGGCCAGGTCTTTTTCGCCGACAAGGCGAGCAACGCCCTGGGGCTCGTTTTTTCGGGCGGCGTGGAGATGAACCTGGGCCTCCAGGCGCCTCCCGTTCAGCTTCTGGGGAACTACGATGCAAAAAAACCCACGGGATACATGGACGGTTCCCGGCCCACGGGCCTTGTGATCCAGTTCACCGGTGTCTTCAACTGAGTGAAAAACCCGCGCCGGGGCCGGGCGTCGGGCCTGGAGTGCGTGGCCTCGCTTTTTCCTAATTCGGTGATCGATGTGAACGGGCACCGCCACCAGCCGGGGCGGCTGGACTCGCTCAAATTCTTCGCCGGAAGGGGGCACCGCCAGATCCTGGCCGGGTATTACGACGGAGACCCGGCCCGGATCGTGGAGTGGCTCCGGGACGCCGCGAAAGTCCAGGGCGTGATCGGCGTCATGTACACCACCTGGAAACACGACTACCGCGACCTGGAGCGCTTCGCCCGCATCCTCCGCCCCTGGCGGGAGAAGCAGGGACCCCCCGCCCCTGGGTGATCCGGCCGGGGCGGGGGGAGGAAGGTCAGCGGCGGAGCTGGACGCGGTTGGAGAGTTTTTCCGCGGCGGCCCGGAGCTTGGGATCCTTGCTTTCGAGCCAGTCGGTGAGGAGGAGCCAGGCCCGTTTCTCGCCGAGATCGAAGAGGCCCTGGAGGGCGGCGATCCGGACGGGAAGGGGCTTGTCCGGCCCGACCCGCTCCAGGAGCTTCGCTTTCAAGGTCCGGGCCTCTGCTTCCTTCTTCACCCCCTCCAGGCGGGCCCAGTCGTCCAGGACCTGCCGGGCGCCGGCCCGGATCTTCCCGTTCTTGGAAAGGAGCATCCTGGCCAGGTAGGGCTTGCCCCTGGGGGAGGGGAAGCGGGCGAAATACGAGGTGAGGTCAAGGTGGTCCGGCCAGGAGGGGTCGGCCTTTTCCAGCCAGGAAAGGGCGGAGTAGAAGGACTCCTCGTTCCAGCGGACCCCGCCGGTGGAGTTGAAGAGCCAGGAGGGCTCGACCTGGACGGGCAAGGCGGGGAGTTCCGAGATCAGCTTCTTCAGGTCCGGGGTGATGCGAAGGAGGGGGAGGAAGAGCATTTCTCGGGCATGGCCGAATGGATCCCAGGGACTCTCCTGGAGGGCCGTGATCAACTTCAAGATCCTTTCCTTGGCCTCGGCAAAGGGAATGGTTTCCCAAGGGAGGAAGGTGACGTAATACACCCGTTCCAACCTTCCATGGATGATTTTCAGGAGAGCCTTGGCGTCCCGGAGGAGGAGGGGCCCCAAGGCCTCCCTTTCCGAGGAGGGAAGGAAAAGCCCTCTTCTTTCGAAGTTGGAGGGGCCCGAAAAGAGATAGGCCATTCTCGAGGCTTCTCCCTCCCGGAGGGCTGCCTGGAAGAGGGTCTTCTTCTGGTCCATAGTAAATTCAAATTCGAGGAGGGGTTTTCCCGTGGCCTTCGAATACAAGAATATGGATTCAACCCCAATGCTGTCGGCCCCATAGGAGAAATCTTCCTGAAGGATGCCGTTCTTGAAAGGGACAAGGAACCCCGGAAGGGGAAGAAGGTTCCGGATCACTTCGGAGCCTTTTTCGGGGAGGACCTTTCGCGCCGCCAGGACCAGGGCGCCCTTGGCCATGGCGAATCTAGATCTCGAGGCGTCCTTCTGTTTTCTGGAAAGGAGCCTTGCCGTCTCGGAAAAAGTCCGGGCCAGGGCCGTCAGGGCCTCCGAGGAAGGCGGATACTTTCGAAGAATATTGGGGAGTGGAGAATAGCAGTTTGGGTTTCCGGGATCCGCCCTGATCTCCTTGGCAAGAAGAAGGTAGGCCAAGGTCCTGCTCTCTTTGAAAAACCCATTCCTCCAGAACAGGAAGAGCGGAAGATATTTCAAGATCGTCCCGCGTTTTTCCCGGGGCGCATTCAACTCTCTCCTGAGCAATTCTTCCATCCCGATCAAAGCGGCGCCTTCCCCGCCTTTTCCGAAAAAGGGTTTCAGGTCTTCGAGGAAGTTCTGGTCCTCGATCCAGGAAACAGGGACGGCCTGGAAGGCTTCTTTTATCCGGTCTTCCGGCCAGAGAAGGAGAAGGCGGGTGAAGATTTTTCCCGTGTTTTCCCTGGTCTCCCGGCGGGCCCAGACCGGTTTCAGGGATTCCAGTGCTTCCTGTGGGGTCGGGATTGTGGGCATGGAAGAGAGTCTGTCCAGGTTTTTCGGGGAGACGGGGATGCCCGAAAGCGCGACTGCCCGGCACAGGATATCGAACCCGCCCTTCTGGGCCAGGATCCAGCGATAAACCTTGGAAGGGGCCATAAAGGAATTCAATTTCCCCTTTGGGATCTTGAAATACTTCAACGCGGCTTGAAAGAAGGGGTTGGGATCCTGGAGAGTCTTTGGCTGGAAGCGGCAGAAATTGTTGATCTTTTTTTCCAGCCCTCCCCAGGGCTCCAGGTCTCTGTCGAAGGTTCGGATCCATTCTTCGGGGTCGAGATCTACGTACATCGCCTTCATCAAACGGGCCGCAACCGGATCGGGGGCCTGGGCGAACCAGGAGTGCAGGAAAGCGGCGGTCTTTTGGCCGACGGGATTCTGGGTCCACGAGTTCTTCCCCGTCCGGAGGTAGAAGATTCCTCCTTTCACTACGACGTCGATCAGTTTGAGGTCGCCTTTCTCCTTGAGCCAGGAGAGGAAATCCAGGCAGGCCTGGTCGTCGCCGGAGCCGAGGACCAGGGGCGCCAGTTTTTCCACGACTCCCGGCAGGTAGAAATCCCTTTTCATCCGCTGGAGCACCAGGGGCAGGGCCGCTTTTCCATACCAGCGGATCCGTTCGGGTTTCTTCACCTTCCCCGAGAGGTAGGCGTCGATCTCCCGCTGGATCAGTTTCTTCAGGTCGGGAAGGAGCTTGGGCCTTTCCTGGAGAGGGCTCCCCTTCTTCTTCTCCTTTCCGGCGAAGAGGCGGACCAGGGCCAGGGCCCGTTCGAAATCCGCCGTGTCGATCCCGGGACGGCTGAGGACCTTCCGGGCCAGGAGGAGGATCGCCTCTGCGGGCTTCCCCTGCTCCTGGAAGAGGACCTTGGCCTTCTGGAAGACGACTTCCGGGGATTCCCCGGAGGCCGGGGCCCCCTGGGGGGCCAGGAGGGCGAGGGCGAAAAGAATCACTGCGGTTCCCATGGTTCCTCCTTGGGTCGAATGGTTCGAGTTCCGGTTTTCCGGACCTTCCGGAAATCTCCCGGACTTCCTCATTCGACCAGGTTCCCGCCCGGATTCGTTCCAGGACCGGTCAAGGCTGTGTCAAGCATTCGTCAAGACTCGCTGGAAGGCGGATCATTCATGAGGTATCCCATACCGTGGACAGTCTCGATGATCCCCGGGTCCCCGCCGAGGGATTCGATTTTCTTCCGCAGGTTCAGGACGTGGGTGTCGATGGTCCTGGGTCCCACGTAGACTCCCACGCCCCAGACCTGGTCCAGGATCTCGCTTCTCGTGACCACCCGGCCAGTCCGGCGGTGGAGGCAGGCCAGGATCTCCACCTCCCTGGGTGAGAGGCAGGCTTCCTTTCCTTCTTTCCGGACCTTGAAGGCCTCCAGGTCGAAATGGATCTCTCCCCAGGTGAAGGAGCGGATCTCCTCCTTCTTTCCCCATCCCTTCCGGCGCAAGAGGGCCCGGACGCGGGAGAGGAGTTCCTGGAGGGCGAAGGGCTTGCCCAGAAAGTCGTCGGCCCCGACTTCCAGCCCCAGGACCCTGTCGGGGATCTCGTTGCGGACGGTGAGCATGAGAACAGGCGTGGTGTCTCCCGAGGCCCGGAGGTCCCGGAGGAGGTCCAGGCCGCTCCGGACGGGAAGCATCCAGTCCAGGATGACCAGGTCGTATTCCTCCCTCCGCAAGAGCACCCTGCCCCGGCCTCCGTCGGAGGCGGTCTCCACCAGGAAGCCTTCGGCCCGCAGGTTGTCGGCCAGCCCCTTGAGGAGCCCCGGGTCGTCTTCCACGACGAGGATCTTCGGTCCCTTCATGCTTTTTCCCTTCTCTTCTCCTCTTCCCTTGGGAAGGTCACCTCCACGGCGAAGCCCCGGCTGGAAGGGACGATCCTGCAGGACCCGCCCTGGGCGGGTCCTGCAGGAT